>JAGBAU010000133.1 GCA_017938785.1 Clostridia bacterium | reverse complement strand
GGATGCTGGAAGGCAAGAACGCAGCTGCTTTTGTGGAAACCATTGAGGATGAACAAATGCGCAGCGAAGCCATGCAGGCCCTGAATTATGCGCCTTTGCCGGAGGAACATGAGGATCGAATGAAGCTCGCTCAGGCGGGCATACAGACGATTCGCCGGGATCGGCTGCGCAGGCGCATGACGGAAATTGAAGATGAAATCAAGACTGCGGATTCAAGCCGCAAACTGGAGTTGTATAAACAAATGCAAGCCATTACACAGGCTTTGGAGGACTGACCGGTCGAAAGGAGTGCCCCAACTATGAACAAGACGGCAGTAAATATGGAAACGATGAAGGCCCGCATCAGCGAGCTGATCGAGACCGGAAAATCCAAGGGCATGCTCACCTATAAGGAAATCGTGGAAATGCTGGGCGATATCGAAATGGATAGCGAACAGTTTGACCGCGTTCTGGATACCCTGAGCGGCCTGAATATTGAAGTAATCAAGGATGACGTGCCGGAAGCAAGCCTTGCCGCAGATGCAGAGCCGGAGGAGATCGATATCTCTGTTCCGGAAGGCATCTCCATTGACGACCCGGTGCGCATGTATCTGAAGGAAATCGGTAAGGTTGCTCTGCTCTCCGCTGAGGAGGAAATCGAACTGGCCCAGCGCATGGAAGAGGGCGATGAGGAAGCCAAGAAGCGCCTCTGCGAAGCCAACCTGCGTCTGGTTGTTTCCATTGCGAAGCGCTATGTGGGCCGCGGTATGCTGTTCCTGGACCTGATTCAGGAAGGTAACCTGGGCCTGATCAAGGCAGTTGAAAAGTTCGACTATCGCAAGGGCTACAAGTTCTCTACCTATGCAACCTGGTGGATTCGTCAGGCCATCACCCGCGCCATCGCGGACCAGGCCCGCACCATCCGCATCCCCGTGCATATGGTGGAAACCATCAATAAGCTCATCCGCGTATCCCGCCAGCTGCTGCAGGAATTCGGCCGCGAACCGCTGCCGGAGGAGATCGCAGAGGAGATGGGCATCCCGGAGGATAAGGTTCGTGAGATCATCAAGATCGCACAGGAGCCCGTATCCCTGGAAACTCCCATCGGCGAGGAAGAAGACAGCCACCTGGGCGACTTCATCCCCGATGACGATGCACCCGCTCCGGCGGAAGCAGCCGCCTTCACCCTGCTGAAGGAGCAGCTCATGAGCGTGCTTTCCACCCTGACTCCCCGTGAGGAAATGGTGCTCAAGCTCCGCTTCGGCCTGGAAGACGGCCGCGCACGCACCCTTGAAGAGGTCGGCAAGGAGTTCAAGGTTACCCGCGAACGTATCCGCCAGATCGAAGCCAAGGCCCTGCGTAAGCTGCGCCATCCCAGCCGTTCCCGCAAGCTGAAGGATTCCATCGACTGATGATGTACGATAAGAGAATATCTCTCGACCCGCGCCTGTCCACGATCGCTGAAATGCTGGGCACATGCACCTGCTGCGCCGACATCGGCAGCGATCACGGCAGGCTCGGTGCGTTTATGCTCCAGAACCACCGCGTTGAGCGCATGTGCCTGACGGATATCTCCGCGCCCTCGCTGGAGAAGGCCCGCAAGCTGATTTCGCTGCTGGGGCTTGAAGAAAAGACCGGCTTTTATGTGGGCGACGGTGCGCTGGCTCTGGAAGAGAAGGTGGATGCAGCGGTTATCGCCGGTATGGGCGGCGAGACCATTTCTGAGATCATAGAGGGCTCAAACTGTAAGCTCGAGGGCGCAAGACTCATCCTGCAGCCCAACGTGGCAGTTCCGCAGCTGCGCCGCTGCCTGAACCGTAGTGGTTATCGGATCGAAAATGAAGCGCTTGTCCGTGATGGACGGAGAATCTATGTCATCATCGAGGCTGTCCCCGGTGAACAGTCTTTGACGGATTTTGAATACGAGGTTGGCCCCGTAATCCTTAAGGAACAACCGGAAGCGCTGGCAGATTATACTGCGTTCAGGCTCCGGGTTGCCCGAAAGGCGCTCCTGGGCGCACAGAATGGCAATGACCAACAGGTTGTGGATTTACTCAGGAGAGAGATCGAAATTTGGGAGGATGTGGAAAAATGCCTGTAACCGTAAGCGAAGTCAGCAGCGCAATCAATGCATTTGCGCCCTATGAATTGGCTGAGGAATGGGATAACATTGGCATCCTCGCAGGCAGTAGGGAACAGGTGGTAACCGGCATTCTTTGTGCGCTCGACCTGAACTTCAAGGTGATCGAGGAGGCAAAGGAGAAGGGCTGCAACCTCATTGTCACGCATCATCCCATCCTGTTCCGCGGCAGGAAAAACCTGTGCGAGGATGATGTGGAGGGACGTATGCTCTGTGAACTGGTGCGCGGGAATATCGCGCTGATTGCTGCGCATACCAATTTTGACAACGCGGTTCCCGGCGTAAACGATGCGCTTGCTGCAAAACTGGGGCTCACAAATGTGCAGCCGCATGAAAACGGCATGCGGGCAGGGGAGTGCGGCGAGATGTTGCTCAAGGACCTCTGTGCACGTGCGGAAGAAAACCTCGGCGGCCCCGTGCGCTGCTATGGAGAGGGCGACCGCGTGATTCGCCGCGTTGCCGTGCTCGGCGGCGCAGGCGGAGATTTCGCACCGCAGGCGCTTGCTGCTGGCACAGATGTATACCTGACCGGCGAAATTGCGCACCACAAGGCCTGGGACGCCTACCAGAGCGGCCTGTGCATTCTGGAAGCAGGTCATGCGGCGACCGAACTTCCTGCCATTGAAATGCTGGCGGAAGGTTTACAAAAAGCCGCGAATGGTGTACAATGGAATGTGCGTATTTATGTAAGCGAAGTAGAGCTGTTCAGATAGAATTGGAGGATAAAGAATATGCAGTTGGATAAGTTGTGGCAGTTCATGCAGGTGGATATGGAAGCAGACCGCTTCGAAACCAAGATCCGTCAGTCTGAAAAGCGCCAGACGCTGCTTAAGCAGCGCAATTTTCTGATGGAGCAGCAGAACAACATGAAGAAGCTGGAAAATGACGTTGCCGCCATGGCAGACCGTCTTGAGGCTGTTCATGATGAGGCTGAGCGTCTGCAGAAGGTGCTCACCGGCCTGCTGGAAGAGATCGAAAAGAATCCTCCGAAGTCTGCTGAGGAAGCCGATGCACAGATGGAACCCGTGCAGAAGCTGATGGATACCCTGACTCACTACGAGCAGGAGCTGTCCAAGATGCGCCGCGACGCCGAAAACAAGGACCGTCAGCAGCGTGAAATCCGCGTTCGTGCCGCCCGCACCAAGGCTGAGTATGATCAGCTGAAGGCTGAGTACGATGTGGAATTCAAGCAGGACACCGCAACCCTCAAGGACATGCGCGCTAAAACTGAGCAGGAATCCGCCAAAATCGAGCCGGAACTGCTTGAAAAGTATCGCAGCATCAAGCAGCATTGCACCCCGCCTATGGCCAAGCTCATCGACGGCCAGTGTGGCGGCTGCTTCATGAGCCTGCCCAGCGCAACCCTGCTGGCCCTGAAGGACGGCAAGCAGCTGGTTACCTGCGAATGCGGTAGAATCATCTACAACGCAGAATAATTTGATATGAATCGCGAGGGCGCCAGACGATCGCAGGCATTTATGTCTGAGGAAAGTCCGAGCACCGCAGGGCAGGATGCCGGTTAACTGCCGGTGGAGGCGACTCCAAGGAAAGTGCAACAGAGATATACCGCCTGTGGCTTCGGTCATGGGTAAGGGTGGAAAGGCGAGGTAAGAGCTCACCCGCGGCCTGGCGACTGGTTCGCGCTGTAAACCCCATCCGGTGCAAGATTGATTGTAAAGCAATGTGGCTGCCCGTCACGCTTTCGGGTAATCGCTTGAGCCTTATGGCAACTTAAGGCCTAGACAGATGATCGTTTAATACAGAACTCGGCTTACAGACGCCGCTCGCATCTCATATAAAAAGGGAGTTTTCCATTTCGGAAAACTCCCTTTTTTCGATTGAATTAATCCTCTTCCAGATTGCGGCTCGCCTTTACGGAATCGCGCATGCGCACCATGGCGGGCTGGAAGGCTTCGTAATCCTCATAGGCGCAGACGAAATGGAAGCAGAAGACGTAGCGCTCAAAGTAGGTCATGATGTAGTAGCCCTGAATCTCCTGTTCACCGTCGTAAGCAAGGTAGCTCAGGGAAAGAGATTTGCGGTTGCCCATGAAGCTGGTTTCGCTGTCCAGCTTGGTATCCACCTCAAAGGTTTCCTCGTCGTACTGGGACATAACCGTCTGCATGAACTCTACCATCTGTTCCTGCAGGCGCTCGTCGTTGCACTTGTGGGGCAGCTGCTTCATGCTCACGGAAACGCGGCCGGGATATTGGGTGCCGTTGCCGGTGGGCTGGATGTAGCATACGGTGGAACGGCCGGGCACGTTCTGCCAGTCGCTGGGATACTTGAAGGAAAAGCCAAGGCCGGTACCACTCACCTGGGAGTAGGAAGT
>JAGBAU010000132.1 GCA_017938785.1 Clostridia bacterium | reverse complement strand
CCAGCTTCGCAAAGGAAAAGGCCGGGGCCTTCACATAGAAGCGCTTTGCATCCGCAGGAACCATTTCCGTGACGCCCTGCTCTGCAAGGGAATGGCCCAGCATGACCTTCGTTGCAATGGAGACCAGCGGATAACCTGTTGATTTGGACAGGAAGGGCACGCTGCGGCTGGCACGGGGATTGACCTCAATGATGAACACGTTGTCGTTCTTATCCACGATGAACTGAATGTTGAACAAACCCACGATGCCGATGCCCAGGCCCAGTCTGGTGGTGTAATCCGCAATGGTATCGCGCACCTTCTGTGAAATGCTGATGGGCGGATAGATGCTGGTGGAATCACCGGAATGCACGCCGGTGCGCTCCACGAGCTCCATGATACCGGGGATGAACACCTGCACTCCATCGCAGATGGCGTCTACCTCAACCTCCTTGCCGATGTGGTATTTATCCACCAGCACCGGCCTGTCCGCATCCACAGCCACAGCATTTTCCAGATAGTGCCGGATGGATTTTTCGTTGGCGACGATCTCCATGGCCCGTCCGCCCAGCACGAAGCTGGGGCGCACCAGCACCGGATAACCGATACGCTCCGCCGCCTTCACCCCATCCTTGATGTTGGTCACGGCTTCGCCCGCAGGATGGGGAATGTTCAGGCGGATGAGCACTTTCTCAAAGGAATCCCTGTCCTCGGCGCGGTCGATGGCTTCGCAGTCGGTGCCGATCAGCTTCACGCCGCGCTTGGAAAGCGGCCCGGCAAGGTTGATGGCCGTCTGTCCGCCGAGAGACGTAATCACACCGATGGGCTTTTCCAGCTCCACGATATTGGTCACTTCCTCCAGCGTCAGCGGCTCAAAGTAGAGCTTATCGGCGCATGTGTAGTCGGTGGATACGGTTTCGGGGTTGTTGTTGATAACGATGGCCTCATAACCGGCTTCCCGGATGGCGCGTATGGCATGCACGGTGGAATAATCGAACTCCACGCCCTGGCCGATGCGGATGGGGCCGGAGCCCAGCACGATAACCTTCTCCCGGTCGGACACGATGGATTCATTTTCCGTTTCATAGGTGGAGTAGAAGTACGGGACATAGCTGTCGAACTCGCCCGCGCAGGTATCGATCATCTTGTAAACGGGCAGGATTCCATATTTCTTGCGCAGGTTGTATACGTCATCCTCGCTGATCTTCCAGAGCTGTGCAATGTACTGATCCGAAAACCCCATGCGCTTGGCTTCCCGAAGTACATCCGCGATACCGACGGAAGCTTCCACCTCCCGTTCAAAATCAACGATGTTCTTGATCTTATCGAGGAAAAACATATCAATCTGGGTAATGTTGCAGATGCGGCTGTGATCCACGCCGTGCCACATCAGCTGCGCGATGGCATAGATGCGGTCGTCGGTGCCGTTTTGAATGTAGTTCAGCAATTCATCCGTGGTCATGTTTTCGCTGTCAAACTTGGGCATGTGCAAATGACAGTGCCCGACCTCGAGGGAACGAATCGCCTTCAGCAGGCTTTCCTCCATGGTGCGGCCAACGCTCATCACCTCGCCGGTGGCCTTCATCTGGGTGGAGAGCCTGTTGCTGGCGAGGGTGAACTTATCGAACGGAAAGCGCGGAATCTTCGTGACCACATAGTCCAGCGAAGGTTCAAAGCAGGCGGGCGTGTTGGCCAGCATGATCTCATCCAGGTTCATGCCCACGGCGATCTTTGCCGAAACACGCGCAATCGGATAGCCGCTGGCTTTACTGGCCAGCGCCGACGAACGGGAAACGCGGGGATTGACCTCGATCACATAATAATGGAAGGACTGCGGATCAAGTGCAAACTGCACATTGCAGCCGCCCTTGACATTCAATGCACGGATGATTCTGAGGGCGCTGTCGCGCAGCATGTGATATTCCTTGTTGGTCAGCGTCTGGCAGGGTGCGACCACGATGGAATCTCCGGTGTGAATGCCCACGGGATCAAGGTTTTCCATGCTGCACACGGTGATGGCGGTATCGTTTGCGTCGCGCATGACCTCGAACTCGATCTCCTTGTAGCCCTTGATGCTCTTTTCCACCAGCACCTGATGCACCGGCGAGAGCGCAAGGGCGTTTTTCATCATAGGACGCAGTTCATCATCGTTGGCAGCGAAACCGCCGCCGGTGCCGCCAAGGGTAAACGCCGGGCGCAGGATCACCGGATAGCCGATTTCCTTCACCGCTTCCAGCGCATCATCGATGGAATAGGTGATGCGGGACGGTACTACAGGTTCGCCGATCCGTTCGCACAGTTCCTTAAAAAGCTCCCTGTCCTCGGCGGTTTCAATGCTCTGTGCATCCGTACCCAGAAGCTCGATTTCGCACTCCTGCAAAACGCCCTTCTTGGCAAGCTGCATGGCGAGGTTCAGGCCCGTCTGCCCGCCGATTCCGGGCACGATGGCGTCCGGGCGCTCATAGCGGCAGATGCGCGCCACATATTCCAGCGTCAGCGGCTCCATGTATACCTTGTCGGCCACGGAGGTATCGGTCATGATGGTGGCCGGGTTGGAATTGACCAGGATGACCTCATAGCCCTCTTCCCGCAGCGCAAGGCAGGCCTGCGTGCCCGCATAGTCAAATTCTGCCGCCTGGCCGATCACGATGGGACCGGAGCCGATCACCATAACCTTGTGAATATCAGTGCGCTTCGGCATGGCTGTGAACCTCCTCCATCATCGCAATAAAGCGGTCGAAAAGATGCGTGCTGTCCTGAGGGCCGGGCGCGCTTTCGGGATGATACTGCACAGAAAATACGTGATCCTCCGGGCAGGCACAGCCCTCCACCGTGTTGTCCAGCAGATTTACATGGGTGATTTTCAGCTTTGTGCCCGCAAGGCTGCCTGTATCCACGGCGTAGCTGTGGTTCTGGCTGGTTATTTCAATCAGTCCGGTTTCCAGGTCCTTCACGGGGTGATTGCCGCCGCGATGCCCAAACTTCAGCTTGTAGGTCTTTGCGCCGTAGGACAAAGCGATCATCTGGTGTCCGAGACAGATACCGAACATGGGATACTTGCCCTTCAGTGCGCGAACCAGTTCGATCACATCCGTTACATCCTCCGGGTTGCCGGGACCATTGGACAGAAACACGCCGTCCGGCTTCATGAACGCGATTTCCTCTGCGGTAACAGTCGGCGGAACGATGGTCACATTGCAGCCCTTCCGGTTTAGGCTCCTGATGATATTCAACTTGATTCCGCAGTCCACGGCAACCACGTTGAACCGGTGGTTCGCCGTGCGGGAATACCAGCGCTTTTTGCAGCTGACGCGGGACACCGCATCGTGGGGAATGGGCGTTTCGGCGATAAGGCGCTGCGCCTCCTGAACCGTCATGTCTATATCCGTTATAATTGCGCGCCGGGAACCCTTATCCCGGATGGAGCGGGTCAGCATGCGGGTATCCACGCCGGAGATGCCGGGGATGCCGTATTCCTCCAGCAATTCCCCCAGAGTCCTTGTATATCGGAAGTTGGATGGCATATCGTTGTAATCGCGCACAACAAGCCCGCCGATGGAGGGAATGCGGCTTTCGAAATCATCGTCGGTGATGCCGTAGTTGCCAATCAGCGGATAAGTCATAACGACAAATTGATCCGTATAGCTGGGATCGCTGACCAGCTCCTGATAGCCGGTCATGGATGTGTTGAACACGATTTCGCACACCCTCTGCGTTTGTGCGCCGAAACCGTAGCCCGGATAGACGCTGCCGTCCTCAAGAATCAGTTTTCTGTCGAACTGCTTCATTGCGGTTTCCTCCCAGTCTTTACTCCCACTCAATCGACGCCGGGGGCTTCGTTGTAATATCATAAAGCACGCGGTTGCAGCCGCCGACCTCGCCAATGATGCGTGTGGAAATGCGTCCGAGCAGATCATAAGGAAGAGGCGCAACGTCGGCTGTCATGAAATCATCGGTGGTTACGGCGCGGATGGCCACGGCGTAGGCATAGGTGCGCTCATCCCCCATCACGCCCACGCTCTTTGCGCCGGTGAGTACGGTAAAGTACTGGGAAGCCTGTACGCCGGATTTTTCGATTTCCTCCCGGAGGATTTTATCGCTCTCCCGAACGATGCGCACCTTTTCAGGCGTCAGCTCGCCGATCACTCGGATGGCCAATCCCGGCCCCGGGAAGGGCTGGCGATATACAAGGCCTTCCGGCAATCCCAGCGTCAGCCCCAGCTTGCGCACTTCATCCTTGAACAGCATGCGCAGCGGTTCAATCAGACTGGTAAATCCCAGTTCTGCGGGCAGACCGCCCACATTGTGGTGGCTTTTGATCACCGCGCTGCCCTTGACGCTGCCGCTTTCGATCACATCGGGATAAATCGTACCCTGGGCGAAGTGGTCCCGCCTGCCCAGCTGCGCAGATGTTTCCCTGAACATCTCCACAAATTCCCGTCCGATGATCTTGCGCTTCTGCTCCGGTTCCGTCACGCCCTTGAGGGCAGCGTAAAAGCGTTCGGATGCATCCACAGCTTTCAGTTCCACCGGGAAGGTCTTGGTGAAAACCTCCACCACCTGGTCGCTCTCGCCGGCGCGCATGAAACCATGATCTACATAGACGCAGCTGAGCCGGCTGCCGATTGCTTTATACAACAACGCCGCCGCAACCGCGCTGTCCACACCGCCGGAGAGCCCCAGCAATACGCTGCCGTTGCCAACCTGCTCCCGGATCTGGCGGATTGTATTTTCAGCGTAGCTTTCCATCGTCCAATCCGCTTTGGCTTTGCAAATGCCAAACAGGAAATTTTTCAGCATCAGGCAGCCTTCCTCGGAGTGCGTCACTTCCGGATGAAACTGCACGCCGTACAGCTTTTTTTCGTCGTTTGCCATAGCTGCGGTCGGGCAGCTGCCGGTGCAGGCAATCACATCAAAACCCTCCGGCGTCTGAACCACCTGCCAGGTATGGCTCATCCAGCAGATGCTTTGAGATTTCATGCCCTGCAGAAGTCCCCGCTTCGTCTGCATCATGCACACGCAGGTGCGGCCGTATTCCCGCTGTGCAGCGCGTTCAATTCTGCCGCCCAGCAAATGCGCCATCAGCTGCATGCCGTAGCAGATACCCAGCACCGGCACGCCGAGATCAAACACATCCGGATCAACCCTCGGCGCACCGGCGTCCAGCACGCTCGCAGGTCCGCCCGACAGGATGATACCCAGCGGCTGTTCAGCCCTGATGTCCTCAATCGCGGTATTGTATGGTTCCACGCAGGAATACACGCCGCATTCACGCACACGCCTTGCGATCAGCTGCGTATACTGACCGCCGAAATCAAGTATGAGAACTCCTTGGGGATGTGCATTCATGGATAAATCTCCTTTCACACGCAACTGCACGAACGGTCGAAAAACCAAAAAAGGCAAAGGAGCCACAGATAATCTGTGACTCCTTTGCCAAGACGGGAGTATTATAATTCCGCCCCGGAGGTTTGTCAAGAAAATTTTATTCGCCGCTTGCGCCGTAGTTTTTCAATACGCGTGCAGATGGATCATCCACATCGCAGCCGGGCCAGGTTTTGTTGGGCATCCAGAAATCGACTACCATGCCGCTCTGGCCGGGATAGAACTTCTCAAACAGTTCGCGGTACAAAAGGCTCTCCTGCGTGAAGGGACGGGCATGGTCATACTCGGCGCACTTCATGGCCATCTCGCCCAGCGAATACTTCTGCGCGGCATATTCCTTCAGATCGTCCACCATGGAATGGCCCACCGCATCAGAAAATGCCGCCTTCTGCCGCCAGAGGATGTTTTCCGGCAGGAGCTTATCCTCAGCGAAAGCCTTGCGGATCAGGTATTTGCCCATGCCGTGACGGTTCATCTTGAGGGATGGATCAATGCTCATGGCATAATGCACGAAGGCCAGATCGCCGAAGGGCACGCGCGCTTCCAGGGAATTGACGGAAATACACCGGTCTGCACGAAGAACATCATACATGTGCAATTCGCGGATGCGCTTTTCGGCCTCATGCTGGAAGGAGGCGGCGTCCGGTGCAAAGTCGGTGTATTTGTAGCCGAACAGCTCATCGCTGATCTCGCCGGTCAGCAGAACGCGGATGTCCGTATGCTCATGGATGTATTTGCACACCAGATACATGCCCATGCTGGCGCGGATGGTGGTAATATCATAGGTTCCCAGCAGTTCCACCACCGCCGGCAGCGCATCCAGCACTTGCTCCTTCGTGATGATCACCTCGGTGTGGTCGCTGCCGATGTAGTCCGCCACCTGACGGGCATATTTCAGGTCGATGGCGTCCACATCCATGCCCACCGCAAAGGTACGGATGGGCTTTTTCAGTTCGCGCTGCGCAATGGCGCACACCAGCGAGGAATCCAGACCGCCGGAAAGCAGGAAGCCCAGCGGTGCGTCGGCGTCCAGGCGCTTCCTCACACCCTCCACCAGCAGATCATGCAGGCGGGCGCACACGCGCTCCTCATCCTCCATCACATACTGCTCCACATGGGCGGGATCCGCATAGCATACAAACTCGCCATCCGCCCAGTAATGACCCGGCGGGAAGGGCAGAATCCTTTCGCACAGGCCCACCAGGTTCTTCGCCTCACTGGCAAAGGCCATGCCGCCGTCGGGAAGCTCGCCGTAATACAGCGGACGGATACCGATGGGATCGCGGGCGGCGATCAGGCCGTTCCTTTGGGCGTCGTAGAGTATCAGCGCAAATTCCGCATCCAGTGTGCGGAACATTTCAAGGCCATATTCCCGATACAGCGGCAGCAGGATTTCGCAGTCGGACTGGCTGGCAAAGCTGTACTTTTCGCTGAGCCGCTCCCGGATCGGACGGAAGCCGTAGATCTCTCCGTTGCAGACCGCATAATCGTCGTCCAGGCAAAACGGCTGCATACCGCGTGCATCCAGGTCCATAATGGCCAGGCGGTGAAATCCCAGATAGCCGCAGGGAATTTCCATAAACCGGCTCATATCGGGACCGCGGGATATTGTCCTGTCGAAGCATTCCTTCAGGACGGAAGGATCAATGGTTTTACTATCAATACCAAAAATCGAACACATAAAAAATGGCCTCCTGTATTTCCAGCGACACTTCGTTCTTTGATTTCAGGACGAAGGCCGCTGCTCCGTGGTGCCACCTGATTTGCTTCTCTGCGGGTTCTAACAAACCCCGGCGGTTGTAACGTGCCGCCTGCACGCCGCCCCTACTGGCAGATAAAGCTGCGTTGGGTTTGGGCTTGGAAGTGTTCTTCAAACGGAGACTCCTGCGGGATTCACACCATCGCCCGCTCTCTGGGATGCCGCAGTTCCGTCTTACTTCTCTTCCGCATCGCTTTCAGTATGAATTTTGCGTGCATTTTAGCACCCCGAAATCCTTATGTCAAGAAGAAAATTGCGTCCAAATGCGCAAATTTGCAGGGTGATAAATAAGAAATATCAAACTTATTGAAAATAACAACAAATATAGCGCATAATGAAATTTTACAAGATCACGTTTCAAAAATACGCTTGACAACGAAAAAAAGTGGTGCTATCATTTTCGCGTACAGAGCAAGGGTGTGATGTTGCAAGACACCCTTCGCTCTTTTTTATTTTTTCAGGGAGGTACAAGTCATGAGTAAGTATACCAGAGAAGACGTCATCAAAATGGTCAAGGATGGCGATGTGGAATTTATCCGCATGCAGTTTACCGAT
>JAGBAU010000131.1 GCA_017938785.1 Clostridia bacterium | reverse complement strand
GCTGGACGGCGTGAAGTATGAAGTGCCCGCGGACGTGGCTGCAGCCCTCGCAAATGCTCCCAGCCGTGAGCTGGATGTGGGCCTGCGCGGCAATGACATCGCCTTCTCCTTTGAAAAGGCGGACGGCTGGATTCCCGGAACGGTCTATGCCAACGAGCCCATCGGCAATAAGGTCATTATGACCGTATCCGTAGCTGGCAACCACTTGCGTCTGGTGGCCCCGAATGATACCCAGGCCCGCATGGACAGCGCGGTTTACATCAAGCCCAACTTTGGGAACGCGCTTTATTTCGATCGTGCCAGTGAAAAATTCATTACCCGCCACGATATTGAAGGCGTGCTCTCCTATCACCACGGCAGCAAAGGGAAAGGGGGTAAGGCATAATGGCAATTTTGAAGCTCAGCAATGTTTATAAGCGCTATGACAATGCTTCCGGTTCCCTGTTCAAGAAGAAGGCAAAGAATGATTTCGCTGTAAACAACCTTTCCTTCGAGTGCCGCGACGGCGAATTTCTCGGTATCCTCGGCCCCTCGGGCTGCGGCAAGTCCACCACGCTGCGCATGATCGCAGGCCTTGAGCAGATCACTGACGGCGACATCTACATCGGTGATGTTCGCATCAACGACCTGCTTCCCAAAGACCGAAATATCGGCCTTGCCTTTGAGGATTACGCCCTCTATCCGCCGCTGAAGATTTACGACAACCTGGCATTCAATCTGCGCGCAAAGCATGTGCCGGAAGCGGAGATCAGGGTATCGGTGGAACGCATCGCCAAGCTGATGAAGGTGGACGACCTTCTGGATATGAAGCCCCTGGCCCTCTCCGGCGGCCAGAAGCAGCGCGTGAATATCGCCCGCGCGCTGGTGCGCAAGCCGGGACTTCTGCTGCTGGATGAACCCCTCTCCCATCTGGATGGCAAGATGCGTCAGCAGCTCAGATATGAAATCAAGCGCATGCACCATGAGATCCAGTGTACTACCATCATCGTAACCCACGACCAGATGGAAGCCATGTCCCTTGCGGACCGTATCGCCATTATGGATATGGGCAAGCTTCAGCAGATCGGCACGCCGCTGGAGGTCTATGATGATCCGGTCAATGTATTCGTTGCCGGTTTTATCGGCGAGCCCCCGATGAACCTGATGAAATCCGTAATCCACCGCGTGGACGGCGGCTTCGTGTTCACCTTTGAGGGCAGCGACCTGCGCATTCCCGTACCTGCCCGCTACAACGATATTGTCTCCGACGGCATGGTCGTCACTCTGGGCGTGCGCCCGGTGGACGTGCTCATCGCCGGCGAGGATGAGCCCTCCGGTACGCCTATCCCCGTCGCCATATACGAGGATCTGGGTGACGAGCGCCGCATCAGTGTGCGCGTGGGTGAGAACCTTTTGAATCTTACCACTGCTGACGCCATCTACTATGAACGCGGCGACCTTGTATCCCTGAAATTCAACGCAGAAAAGACCCACCTGTTCGACATCAATACCGGCGAGCGCATCCGCGCCCCGAAGAAATAGCAATGGAAAGAATCAGTGGATGGATGAAAAGGCTGTGCGCCGGTGGTACGCTCCGGCTATGGCTGCTGGCAGCGCTGCCGCTGTGGGTGGTGCTGGTGTTTACCGGCGCCATGGATCCGGCACAGGGCTATCAGCCGGGAAGCAGTTCCTTCTGGGCCTATCTGCCGGTGAGCGCAATCGTGGTGCTCTTCTCAATGGCACTGAATCTGGTCAAGGGCTACTTTGTACTGCATTTTGCAAAGGTAGATACCGGTATGCTGGATTCCGGCCGCAAACTCGCCCGTGTTCATGGCGCGATGTTCCTGCTGGAAGCCGCAGCCACGCTGCTGCTCTTCCTGCTGCGCAGCCTGCCCGTTTACCCCTTCCTGGAGCAGCTTCAGATCTTCGGCCATGAGCTGGTCTATGCGCTGCTGTTCTGTGCATACCTGCGCATGGAGAGTGAGGCAAGCGTAAAGCGCATCACCGTGATAGGCATGGTCTGTTTCCTGCTTTCCTCCGGATGGCTGCTGCTCTCCGTACTCTCCTCCCTGATTTGAACAAGCTGTACATGACGAGGTGAAACTATGAATCTGATCATACTGGTATGCGCCGTGCTGAGCGCAAACACGATCCTGGGCTTCGTCGCCGGTCTCATTGGGCGCTTCCTGCCCAAGAAATGGTGGATCGAATGGCTCTACAAGATTCCGGGCCTCGGCGCAGGCCTGCTGTACCTGTACTTTGCGGGCTATTACATTATGGATAAGGAAGCCAACCTGCTTCTTGCTGCTGTAATCGCCCTGATTCCGCTGGTCATCAATCTGATTGTGAAAATCGTGACCAAAGCCAGCCTGATGGAAGAATAAGTATTATAAACTGCGATAAAAGAATTGGAGGAAAAAACTATGAACATCCCGAAGACGATGAAGGCCCTCGTTGCATACAGCAAGACCGACTACCGTTATGTTGAGGATTTCCCGGTGCCGGAGTGTGGCCCTGATGATATCCTGATCAAGACCGAAGGCTGCGGCATTTGCGCAGGCGACCTGAAGTGCCAGCACGGCGCAGATATGTTCTGGGGTAGCGAGGATGGCTCTCAGCCCGCATGGGTTGAGCCGCCCTTCATTCCGGGTCATGAATTCCTGGGAAAGATCGTTTATGTGGGCGAAAACGTGAAGGATCACAAACTGGGCGACCGCATCGCCGTTGACCAGATCGCGCCCTGCGGCGAGTGCCGCTTCTGCAAGGACGGCCATTACTGGATGTGCCAGCCCCACAAGATCTACGGCTTCTTCAATGATTTCTGCGGTGGCATGGCCGAGTATGTGCGCATTCCCACGAAGCATGCCCGCATCTATGACGTACCCGAAGAGCTGACCTTTGAGCAGGGCATCTGTATCGAACCCTATGGCTGCTCCAAGCATTGTGTGGACCGCGCCCAGATCGGTTCTGAGGACATCGTGGTGCTCTCCGGTGCAGGCACTTTGGGCCTAGGCATGGTAACCTATGCCAAGCAGCGCGGCCCCAAGATCCTGATCGTACTGGACATGAAGGACGACCGTCTCGAAAAGGCGAAGGAATTCGGCGCAGACATCGTATGGAACCCCTCCAAGGTGAACGTTGTTGAGGAGATCATGAAGCTCACCGACGGTTACGGCTGCGACATCTACATTGAAGCTACCGGCCATCCCTCCTCCGTTACCCAGGGCATGCAGATGATCCGCAAACTGGGCCGCTTCGTGGAATTCAGCGTATTCGGCGCACCGACTACCCTCGATTGGTCTATCATTGGAGACCGCAAGGAGTTGGATGTGCTGGGCAGCCACCTGAGCCCCTACTGCTTCCCCTATGTGATCGAGAACATTGCCAACGGCAAACTTAAGACCGACGGCGTGGTATCCCGCATCTTTGAACTCAAGGACTGGGAAACTGCCTTCGAATATGCCACCGGCAAGTACGGCGACTTCAAGGTAGCATTCAAGTTCTGAGTATTTTAGAAACAGCGCCCCGTACAATGCGTGTCCGGGGCGCTGTATATTACTGTGGTACGCAGATTCATCCCACCAACTTCAAATACTTATACACCGTCGGCCTACTCAGGCCACATATCCTCGCCAGCTCCGATACATTCAGCGTACCGGACATGTAGGACGGATAGTGCTTGTAGAAAATTGGCGGGATATCATCCTTAGTGGTCGGCCTTCTTCCCAGCTTCTTGCCTTGGGCTTTGGCGTGCTGTAAAGAGCTCTTCACCCTTGCCCTGAGCATAGATACTTCCAGCTCACAGAACACAGCTGAAATCTGCAGAAAAGCTTTTGTCATTGCGTCCATCTCTCCGTTCCGGCAATCGACCGTAATACTGCCCAGTATGCACAGGCAAATCTGCTTCTCTTTCACCTTATCAATGATGCCGCACAGCTGCTGGGTGCTGCGGGAGAGTCGCGACACCTCCACCGTCAGAATTGTATCCCCCGGCTGTACAAGATCGAAAAGCGTCTGCAG
>JAGBAU010000130.1 GCA_017938785.1 Clostridia bacterium | reverse complement strand
TGGTTAGGAGGGAGCGAAGCGACTAGCCCCGAGGACACTGTGTACCGCAGGGGCGTAGCTGCGACGCGCCGCAGGCGTGGGGCAGCCGACGTTACAGGGAACCGCTGCGCACGGCTTCGAAGTCGGCCTCGATCTCCTTGGAGGGAGCCTTGGTCAGAAGACTTACCACCACGATCACGATGCAGGAGAAGATGAAGGCGGGCAGCAGCTCGTAGATGGCGAATACGCCGCCCAGCTTGCTGATGACCAGCTTCCACAAAAACACCATGCCTGCGCCGGAGACCATGCCTGCGATGGCGCCTGCACGATTGATGCGCTTCCAGAACAGGCACAGCAGCATCAGCGGGCCGAAGGTGGCGCCAAAGCCTGCCCATGCGAAGGAAACGATCTGGAAGATGACGCTGTTTTCGTCCAGGGCGATCAGCACGCCGATCAGCGCCAGGGCCAGCAGGGTGATGCGGGAAACGACCATGACCTGCTTTTCAGTTGCGTCCTTCCTGCATACGCCCTGGTAGATGTTCTTGGCGAGGGCGGATGCGGCGATCAGCAGGTAGCTGTCGGAGGAGGAGATGGTGGCGGCCAGGATGCCCGCCATCACGAAGCCTGCCAGCAGCGGCGGCAGGAAGCTGGTGGACAGGGTGATGAAGATGCTCTCTGCGCCGGACTTGGTCAGGTGCGCAGTGGGGAAGATCTGACGGCCCACGATGCCGATGAATACGGCCACGGCCAGGGAGATCACAACCCATACGGTGGCAATCTGACGGGAGCGCTTGAGCTCATCCTCCTTGCGGATGGCCATGAAGCGCAGCAGCACCTGGGGCATGCCGAAGTAGCCCAGGCCCCATGCCATGCAGCTGGCCACGGACAGCAGGCTGTAGGTTCCAGCCTCGCCGAAGAGGGGTGCGCCGCCCTCCACCAGCTGAGTGCCTGCCTCAACGGCGGGGGTGGCGATGCCGAAGAACTGCACAAAGCCCGGGATGGCCTTGGCGTTCTCCATGACCGCGCCGATGCCGCCGGCCTGCACGGTGGAGATGACCACGATCACCGTCAGCGCCACGATCATCACGATGGCCTGCATGAAGTCCGATGCGGATTCGGCCAGGAAGCCGCCCAGCAGGGTGTACACCAGAACGAAGATCGCGCCGATGATCATCATGGAGACGTAGGGCGCGCCGAACAGCGTGGAGAAGAGCTTGCCGCAGGTCACGAAGCAGCTGGAGGCGTAGACCGTGAAGAAGATCAGGATGAACGCCGCTGCGATGGTCATGATGACCTTCTTGTTCTCGCGGAAGCGGTTGGAGAAGAATTCGGGCAGGGTGATCGAATTGTTGGCGCGCACGCTGTAGCGGCGCAGGCGCTTGGATACGATCAGCCAGTTGATGTATGTTCCCACGGCCAGGCCGAAGGCGGTCCAGAATGCGTCCGCCAGGCCGCACCAGTAGGCCACGCCCGGAAGACCCATCAGCAGCCAGCCGCTCATGTCGCTGGCCTCGGCGCTCATGGCCGTGACCCACGGGCCCAGGGAGCGTCCGCCGAGGAAGTATTCCTCGGAATTCTTGTTGGCCCGCTTGGCGTACCAGAGGCCGATGCCGATGACCACCGCCATGTAGATGATCATGGCGACGAGGATCTGGATGGTATTTGAGCTCATATGGGGTTCCTCCTATCCCTTTCCGAATTGCATATTGCTGTATAAAAATGCAGTATACAATTTGAAAAATATGGTTTATTTTATCACGTTAGTTAAGTGAAGTCAAACAGATTTGGCGGAATATTAGCGTTGTGCGCATATTTTAACATTGGCAAGGGGGCAAAGCCGGGCGAAACTGCATTTTTGCGCCCAGGGAATTGCAGAATCGGGTGCCCGGAGGGCTGCCCTGTGCAAAGGGGGCTTTGCCGGCCGGTGGATCGGGCGCCCCTTGCCCCCTCTTCCTTTTTGTGCTAGAATAAATTAACTATTTCTACCATCGAGGTGCAAACCCATGCTTCGCAGAATCACGGCCGCGCTGCTGGCCTTCATGCTCGTCCTCTCCGCCGCATACGCGCAGGTGGCGGAAAACATCGCGGACAGATGCGCCTTCCAGGTCAGCGAGGGCAGCACCGAGAAGATCACGGACGTCTCCATCAGCACCGGCTGGGTACCGGAGGGCTCCAATCCCGAGCTGATGATCCGCCTGCCGGATACCGCTGTCACGGCCTTCCAGGTGAACTGGTATAAGCCCGCCGTGAATTTCACCATCACCCAGTACGATGCATCCCAGAACGTGCTCTCCACCGCCACCCAGGGCGAAAACGACTACGGCTTCTACGCCAACGTCTACCCGATTGCCCCGGGCGCAAGGTATATATCCATCCGCTTCAGCCAGAAGAGCCAGGGCGTCATGAAGGTGCGCGTCTGGGGCGAGGGCACCCTTCCCCGCACCGCCGTCACCTGGCAGCCGCCCCACGAGGATTGCGAATTGATGGTCATCTCCACCCACATGGACGATGAATGGCTGTGGTTCGGCGGCATCATTCCCTACTACGATACCGTGCTGGGCCGGGACGTGCAGGTGGTGTACATGACCGACTGCGGCCGCCTGCGCTATGCGGAATGCATGAACGCGCTGGGCGTGGCGGGCGTGAACACCCATCCCGTGTTCCTGGGCCTGAAGGACGAAAAGATCGATTCCCTGTCCAAGACCCTGGCCCACTGGGGCGGCCAGGAGGCCGTGACGAAGCTGCTGGTGCAGCTGATCCGCAAATCCAAACCGGAGATCATCCTCACCCACGACTGGGACGGCGAATACGGCCACAACCAGCATATCGTCACCTCCCGCTGCATGGAGACGGTGATCAAGGCCGCCGCCGACCCCAGCCTCTACCCTGAGCTGGGCGAGGCCTGGCAGGTGCAGAAGCTGTACAGGCATCTGGAAAAGAAGTGCCCCATCGAATTCGACTGGCACCAGTCCTTCCCGGAGCTGGACGGCCGCACCCTCCTGCAGACCGCAACCGAGGCCATGGAGGAAAACGCCTCCCAGATCAAGTACTTCCAGGTCAAGGACCACGGCGCCTACGATAACGCCAAGTTCGGCCTGTCCTACTCCACCGTGGGCCAGGATACCGAGCACAAGGACCTGTTCGAAAACGTGGTGGTCTCCACCCCCGAACCCACGCCCGTACCCACGCCGGAGCCCACCCCCGAGCCCGTGGCCACCCCCGAGCCCACGCCGGAGCCCGAACCCGTGAAGGAGAAGGGCGGCGCAGGCACGGTGATCGCCATCGTGGCCGCGGTGATCCTGGCAGGCGCAGCCGCCGCGCTGGCGGTTATCCTCATCCGCCGCAGCCGGGCGCGCAGGCGCAGGGAAATGCTGCGCCGCCGGGCCGCCGCCATCCGCCGCGAAAGGCAGAGACGTCAGCAGAATCAGCAATAATCAATAAGCACAGGCTTCCCGCAAAGGGAAGCCTTTTTTCTGCAAAGCTGCCCGTTTTTGTCCGTTTTCTCCCGCTATACTTAACACATTCCGGCTCTGCGGATTGTTGCATATTGCCATTTGCGTATGTTATAATTGTATTAGTGAAAATATACCATGATTTACCATGGTTCAAAGGAAGGTTTCATCTTGGAACAGAAGCAGAATCCGCGTCCCCAGGGCGCATCCCAGGCGCCCCGCCCGGCACAGGCTCGTCCGGCACAGGCTCGTCCCGCAGGCGCACGTCCGGCAGGCGGCCCCCGTCCTGCCCAGCGCAGGCCCCAGGCCCGGCAGGCCGTAAAGAAGGAGTTCGAAATGCCCGCCTTCATCCAGCGCTGGCAGAAGAAGCGCGCATGGCGCAAAAAGCGCATCGCCCAGCTGACCCCCAAGCAGCTCAAGGTTTACAAAAAGCGCGTGTGGGAGCGCCGCCGCCGCTACATCAGCCGTGCGGTGCTGAGCGTGCTCACCATCGTGGCGGTGCTGCTGGTGACCCTTTTGAGCGCATGCTTCGTGCTCTTCCGCGGCCCCAGCCAGTCCTTCGGCGATATGGTGACGGTCACCATGCTGGAAACCAGCGCGCTGAAGTTTGTGCCCCGCATCTACTATTCCGAAAAGACGGTGCAGGAAATCGTGGAGCGCAACTCCATCGCCGCCCCCACCGAGGATACCGATACCTCGCTGATCACCATCGACACCGGCGTTCATGAGGACGGCACCACGGAAGCCGACTACAAGGACATCGAGGTCTTCGAGGTCAACGGCGGCACCTACCGGGGCTTTATGATGATCGTGCGCGACCCCAGCCGCGTGAGCGTGGGCGTATGCCGCGAAAACTTCAACAGCAAGCCCGGCCTGCAGCTCTATGAAATCGCCGAGAAGTACAACGCCGTGGCGGCAGTCAACGGCGGCGCGTTCGCCGATGACGGCGGCGTGGGCAACGGCGGCAAGCCCAAGGGCGCGGTCGTTTCCAACAGCAAGATTCTCTATTACTCCGGCGGCCACGATGAAAACACCACCGTAGGCTTCACCCAGGACCACAAGCTGGTGGTGGGCGAATTCAGCCGCGATACCCTGGAGAAGCTGAACCTGCGCGATGCAGTCACCTTCGGCCCGGCGCTGGTGATCAACGGCGAGGCCTGCGAGGTCAACGGCATCTCCTCGGGCCTGAACCCCCGCACGGCCATCGGCCAGAGGGAGGACGGCGCGGTGCTGATGCTGGTCATCGACGGCCGACAGGTCAACTCCATGGGCGCAACCCATGCGGATTTGATGAAGATCATGCTGGAATACGGCGCCGTGAACGCCTGCAACCTGGACGGCGGCTCCTCCTCCATCATGTACTATGAAGGCAAGTATCTGAACAACGGCGTCGCAGTCACGGGCTCCCGCAAGATCCCCACGGCCATCGTCGTGCGCTGACGGGAGGATGAATACTATGGCAAAGAAAAAGATTCGCAAGAAGCAGAAGAAGAACCTGATCCAGCTGCTGAAGGAAAGCTGGTTCTGGCGCATCTATATCGCCCTTCTGGCGGTATTCGTTGTGGCGCTGTGCATCGGCCTGAGCATCCTGTCCGGCGTGATGGGCGAATATGAACAAACCCGCCCCATCCACACCGCCGAAACCGTGCTCGATACCCTGAACGCGCGCAGCTGGCAGGAAATCTACGCCATGGACGAGAGCGCCAAGTCCCTCACCCAGGAGACCCCCGACCAGTACGCCGCCTACATGAACGAGCTCACCGCAGGCCACGATTTCTCCCTGAAGAACATCCTGTCCCTGGTGGAGACCGAAGCCAAATACAACGTGATCATGGACGGCCAGAAGTTTGCAGAGCTGGTGCTGGAGCACTCCGGCGAAGTGACCAGCCACGGCTTCAACAGCTGGCAGGTCAAGACCCTGACCACCACCGCCATGGCCGCCAGAGAGTACACCATCACCGCCCCGGCGGATTCCACCGTCACCGTCAACGGCCAGACCCTGGGCCAGGAGCTGATCATCGAGCGCGAGATCCCCACCGAGGCCAACGGCAACCTGCCCGACGGCGTCGCCGCGCCCACGCTGGTGAAGTACGCGGTGAACATGTCCTTCGGCGCGCCGGAGAACATCGCCATCACCGATAAAAACGGCA
>JAGBAU010000129.1 GCA_017938785.1 Clostridia bacterium | reverse complement strand
TCTCACGGAAGCCGTAGCGGGCGAATTCACCCTTGATGGTGTAGCCGGGGCCGCCCATGCCGGTGCCCTGGGGATCGCCGCCCTGGATCATGAAGCCGGGGATGACGCGATGGAAGATCAGGCCATCATAGAAGCCGGATTCCACCAGGTTTACGAAGTTTGCTACGGTGTTGGGGGCAATTTCCGGATAGAGTTCAGCGGTGATCACGCCGCCGTTTGCCATTTCAAACTTTACGATGGGATTTGCCATATCGATCTTCCTCCTGAAATATGCTTTATTTCTTTTCTTCTTCCTCTTCGGGGATTTCCATGGTAGCCGCCTCGTACCTGTAGCCGTGGGTTTCCACATCAATGCTCTTGATCGTGGGAACCGAGCCTACGGGATAGTAGTTGCTGTCTACAACGGTGGATGCAATCTTATCGATGGCGGCGAGGCTGGCTTCGTCTGTGGCACGTCCGAAGGCGGCATACTGGCCGTTGTACTCCGGATAATTGCCCTGCATGATAAAGAATTGGCTGGACGCCGTATCGTAATCCGACTGGCGCGCCATGGAGATGGTTCCACGAGTATGGGCAACGCTGTTTTCAATGCCGTTTTCAGCAAACTCGCCCTGGATCAGATAGCCCGCATTGCCGGTACCGTTGTTTCTGGGGTCGCCGCTCTGGATCAAAACGCCGGGCACCACGCGGAAGAAGGTCATGCCCTCATAGAAACCGGATTTTGCCAGCTGCACGAAATTCGCAACGGTATTGGGCGCTTCCTGAACAAAAAGCTCGAAGCGCATATCGCTGCCGTTGGACAGATGAATGGTCACTTCCGGATTGGGAATACCTGCCAGGGGATTTTCTTCCTGCCCGCAGCCGGTCAGAGTACAGATGAGCGCCAGCAGCGCAATGATTGCGATCAGCTTCTTCACTTACCCACCTCCGGCAGTATCAGGTCACGTTTGCGCTGAACCATCTCGTCCACACGGCGGATGTATTCCTCGATGTTCTTTACATTGGGCGCGCGCTCAATGCGCAGATCCCGGTCAAACAGCCACTTGCTGATGGCGCCTGCCCCCAGGGCCAGCACGCTGGCGGTTTCCTCCATGTTGCCGATGTTGTACAGGCAGGCCTTGCCCGGACGGGCATAGCCCACGTTTTCCAGATTGCCGGCCATGTACTTCTGGCGGTAGAGATAATAGGGCTTCCAGCCCGCGTCGTTCAGCACCCGGCGGGCATGGGCGATCATTTCACCCGCGCCCTGGGCGCTCACCTGGGTGTGTCCTGAACCGGAAACATGCATTTCCTCATGGAGCCTGCTGGACCTCTTGATGGCCAGGGAGTGAACCGTTACGCTCTCCGGCGCAAGGGAGACCACCTTGTTCAGGGTTTCGGAGAAGATCTCCGGGGTCTCGCCCGGCAGGGCTGCGATCAGGTCCATGTTGATATCATCGAATCCCAGTTCGCGGGCCAGCTCATAGGCGGCGATGGTATCCGCGCCGGTATGGCTGCGGCCGATGCGAAGCAGGGTTTCATCGTTGAAGGTCTGGGGATTGACGGAGATGCGGGTGATCTCCATGCGGCGCAGCATCTCGAGCTTCTCGCGGTCGATGGTATCCGGACGACCGGCTTCCACCGTCCATTCGACGGCTCCCGGGAAGGCTTCCCGGGCCGCGCCCAGGATGCGCTCCAGATCGCCGCAGGGAATGGCCGTGGGCGTGCCGCCGCCCATGTAGGCCGCACGAACCTTGAGTCCCGCTTCATTCATCAGCTTTGCCGAAAGCTCAATTTCCCGAAGCAGCGCCTCGGTATAGGGAGCGACCAGCTTCTTATTCCGGCCGATTTCGCCGGAGGAGAAGGAGCAGTAGCTGCAGCGGGTGCGGCAGAAGGGAATACCTATGTACAGATCGTAGCTGCCCGCCCCGGGAAGGCGGATGCCCTGCTGCATCTCGGCGATTTCGCCCAGCAGTCCTGCGCGGTCGGCGGATACGTCAAATTCGCGCATCACATGCTTCACCGCGCCGGGCAGATCGGAGCCTGCGTCCATGGCCTCATACAGCAGGCGGGTGGGGCGGATGCCGGTGAGCGAGCCCCACGGGGGCTGCATGCCGGTCACCTGCTTAAGCAGTTCATAGAGCGCCATCTTCACCTGGCGCTTGCGCACGCGCTTCACTTCAATCTCCGAACCCACGGGCGCAGGACGCCCGATTTCATAGCCCTCGCTGCCGTGCTCCCACAGATCAAAAATGCGGCCGTTTTCCTCGCGCACGCTATGCTCGTAGGCGGCCTCGCCCTGCACCTCAGTGATCTGCACATCGCCCAGGAACAGGCGCAGCATATCGCCGATGTCCGGCAGGAATTCCGGCGTGGCGGTACGGACGGTGATCATAGGTTGTACCTCCCCCGCTCGGCGCCGATGGTGGTTTCATAGCCGTGGCCGCAGAGCACGCGGGTATTCCCCGGCAGGTTGAACAGCTTGCGCAGGGACTGCCGCATCTGCATCGGGCTGCCGCCGTAGAGATCCATACGGCCAAAGCCTGCGCAGAACAGGGTGTCTCCGCTGAAGAGAACGCCGTTTTCGGCATCATAGAAACACACAGAACCCCTGGTATGGCCGGGGGTATGCAGCACTTCAAATTTCACGCCGTCGATTTCAATGGTTTCCTCCAGCATCTCCGGTTCAAAATCGGACGGGCTGGGCTGGGAAGCGACCATGGCGTTGTAGGCGTTTTTATCTTCATCGCAGAGCATTTCCTCATCCTGCGGATGCACATAGACGGGCGCGCCGGTGATCCTGGACAGAGGCTGGGCGCTGAGCATATGGTCGAAATGACCATGGGTCAGCAGGATACCCTTCAAAGTCCGGCCGGCCTCTGAGAGCTTGCGCTTGAGCAGCATGAGATCATCGCCGGGATCGATGAGAATCGCACCCTTCCCCCCTTCGGGGCAGAGCATATAGGCGTTCTCCTGATAGGGACCGCAGGCGATGCATTCAATCGTATAGTTCATGATTACCTCTTAAAAACCCTTTTTGCTGTCGAGCAGGATGGTCACGGGGCCATCGTTCACCAGGGAAACCTCCATATGGGTACGGAAGCGTCCGGTTTCCACATGGATGCCCTTGTCAGCCACCTTTTTGCACAGCAGTTCAAACAGCGGCTCCGCCATTTCGGGACGCGCCGCATGGCTGAAGCTGGGACGGCGGCCGTGGCGGGCGTCACCCAGAAGGGTGAACTGGCTCACCAGAAGCACGCTGCCGCCCACGTCCTGAACGGACAGGTTCATCTTCTCCTGGTCGTCCTCAAAGACGCGCAGGCCGGAAATCTTATCGGCGCAGTAGTTCACATCGGCTTCGGTATCATCCTCGCCGGCGCCCACCAGCACCATATAGCCCTTTTCAATTTCACCCGTCACTTCACCTGCAACGGTCACGCGGGCACGGGAAACCCTCTGTACAACACAGCGCATTTGTGTTTACCTCTTATAATCAAGCGTTGATTCGGCTCACTTCAATTACATCCGTATGCTTCTGCAAATCGCGGATGATCTTATTGAGCTGCTGGGTGTTTTTAATGATCAGCGTCACATTGAAGACATAGGTGGAATCCTTATTGGCGTGGCCCGAAATGGAACCAATGGGAACCTCCTGGGTGGCGAGCATGACGGAAATCTCCGCCAGCAGGCCGGTACGGTTATAGGTGATGATGCGCAGGTCCGCCTCGTAGGACGCATTGGCGCCCTGGGCTTCCCATTCCACATCGATCATGCGGTTCTGTTCCATCTCCGGATCCTTGAGGCTGATGCAGTCCGCGCGGTGCACGGAAACGCCGCGGCCGCGGGTTACATAGCCCACAATGCTGTCGCCCGGCAGGGGGCTGCAGCAGCGGGCGAAGCGCACCAGCATGCCGCTCTCGCCCTTGACGATGACGCCGTTGGAGGAGGACTTGGCCTGCCGCTTGGGCTGGGCTTCCTCGGTCTTGGCGACCTCGGGCAGGTTGGCGGCAGCATCCTCCGCCTTGTTGTTCTTTTTATATTCATCCACCAGGCGGTTGACCACCTGCGCGCAGGAAAGTCCACCGAAGCCCACCATGGCATAGACGTCGTCCAGAGTCTGGGCGGAGAAGCGCTTGAGGATCATATCCTCGGCGTCGCCGCGCAGCAGCTGGCTCAGGTTGTAGCCCAGGCGCTTGGCTTCCTTTTCCAACATATCATGGCCGAGAGGAATGTTGGTTTCACGTTCCTCTCGCTTTAGCCATGCGCGGATCTTGGTTTTGGCCTCGCTGGTTTTGACGATGTTCAGCCAGTCGCGGGACGGGCCGCGGGAGGAGGACGAGGTCATGACCTCCACGAAATCGCCGGTATCCAGCTGGGACGCCAGGGGCACGATGCGCCCGTTCACCTTCGCGCCGATGCAGCGGTTGCCAACGGCGGTATGGATGCGGTAAGCGAAATCCAGCGGCGTTGCGCCGCGGGGCAGGGAAATGACGTCTCCCTTGGGGGTGAATACGAACACCTCGTCGGCAAAGAGGTCCACCTTGACCAGCTCGCCGAACTCGCCCGGGTCGCGGGCATCGCTCTGCCAATCCAGGATGCGGCGAAGCCAGCTGAGCCTCTGGTCCAGTTCATTCTCGTTGGCACGGCCTTCCTTGTAACGCCAGTGCGCAGCGATACCATATTCGGCAGTGCGGTGCATTTCAAAGGTACGGATCTGCACCTCGAAGGGGCGGCCGTGGTTGGCCACCGTGGTATGCAGGGACTGGTACATATTGGGCTTGGGCATGGAGATATAATCCTTGAACCTGCCCGGCACCTGGGGCCACAGGGTATGGGCCACGCCCAGGGCAAAGTAACAGTCCTGCTGGGTATTCACCAGAACGCGGATGGCGATCAGATCGTGAATCTGGTCGAAGGTCTTGTTCTGGCTCTTCATCTTTTTGTAGATGGAATAGAAGTGCTTGGGGCGGCCCGTGATTTCGGCGCGGATGCCGGCCTCGCGCAGCTTGCTGCTCAGTTCACGGGTAACCTCGGTGATCAGGCGCTCGCGCTCCTCACGCTTCATGCCCACCATGCGCACCAGCTCATAGTAGGCGTCGGGATCGATGTAGCGCAGGGCCAGATCCTCCAGCTCCCACTTGATGGTATAGACGCCCATCCGGTGTGCCAGGGGCGCATAGATATCCAGCGTCTCCCGGGCAATGGGCACCTGGCGTTCCGGCTTCTGGAACTTGAGGGTGCGCATGTTGTGCAGGCGGTCGGCCAGCTTGATGAGCACCACGCGAATATCCTTGGCCATGGCCAGGAACATCTTGCGCAGGGTTTCCGCCTGGGCTTCCTCACGGGAGGCAAACTTCAATTTGGACAGCTTGGTCACGCCGTCCACCAACAGTTCAACCTCCTGGCCGAAGTCCTCGCGTATGGTTTCGAGGGTCACGCCCTCCACATCCTCCACGCAATCGTGCAGCAGGGATGCGGCGATGGTGGTGCCGTCCAGCATCAGGTCGGTCAGGATCACGGCTACGGCGCAGGGATGGCTGAAGTAGGGTTCGCCGGACTTGCGCGTCTGGCCCGCATGGGCATTTTCAGCAAACTCATAGGCCTTGCGCACCAGATCCATGTTGTCTTCCGGATGGAACTTGCGAATTCTGCGGATCAGATCATCCACACTCATATAACCTTTTGCAGCGTTTGCAGTCATCCAAGTTCCCTCCCTTCACTTTCTTCCCTGAGCTTCTGCATTCCGCGCCACAGGGCGCTGGACTGCGGGTCGGTTTTCTGCGCCGCCGGCACCAGCAGGCGCACAGGTTTTGTGGTCACTTCCACCAGTTTCAAATCCATCAGCGCCAGCAGCGATGCATGGCAGCAGGTGGGCGGCAGGTCCACCTCTTCGCTGAGTATCTGCACAAGAGCTTCCATATCGCCGATCTTCACAGGCCTGCGGCTGAGATTGCGCGCCGCCTTATAGACTTCGCGCATCTGATTGACGTCCGGAAGTTCCCCTGCCGGGAAGCTGCATCCCTCCAGCGAGTAGACCTTCACGCCGTCGGGCAGTTCATCCGGCACGGGCAGGCCCGCCAGCACCAGGGTTCGCAGCCCCTTGGGATATGTATCCAAACGATCAGGACAGACAACCAGGGTATTGAACGCGCGCGCATCGCCGGGCAGTTCCCCGATGGAGAGATCCAGCGGGCAGGGCTCCATGGCGGCAGCTATGCGCTTTGCATCCTGCAGGCCGGCGCAGAGTATCCATGTACCCTGCATGTTCCCTTCCAGGCGGAATTTGAGTTCCTGCATGGTCAAGGTGACCGCGCTGCGCGTACAGCTTATGCGCCTATTATAGAACAGTTCTGTTAAGAATCTGCGCAGCAGTAACCCTTCCCGGCCGTTTGCTGCATCTATTCTCGCAGAAGTATTCATTTCCCGCAGTGCGCAGAGCCGCAGCTGCACATCAATACGGCCGTTCCAGCTGTTCAGCTGGGGGGTGAACAGGATCTCTGCCTCTTCGCCGAGCCCGCCTGCCAGCTCGCCCGCGCCGAAATAGATGCCCGTCCTGCGCGCACCGTTTTCCGCGCAAAGCAAGCGCAGATGGCTGCCCTGGGCGCCGATGGCCCGGGCTTCGATCAGCTTCACCGTCGTGCGGAAGATGGGTTCGGGATTGCCGCAGCCGGTGGGCTCCAACGCGCCCATGGCGCGCACGAAGGCCTCGCTGAATTCATCCAGGGAAGCGGAAATATCGTATGCAGCCGAAGGCATATAGGTCTCCGGCGGTATATTCTCAAAGAGATATTCGTCCAGCGCGGTCCAGAGGGCTTCGAAATTCTCCGCCTTCACGGTCAGACCCGCGGCCTGGCTGTGGCCGCCGAACTTCTCCATCAGCTCCGCAGCAGAGGACAGGGTTTTAAAGATATCCACGCCCTCAATGCTGCGGCAGGAACCGACCAGCATGCCATCCTCCTCCGCGAGGGCGATCACGGGATAATGATACTTTTCCTTCAGGTGGGATGCGGTGAGTCCGATCACGCCGGAATTCCAGCCCTCACCCCGTACCAGCAGGATGCGGTGGGCGGAAAAATCGAAATCAGAAAGCTGTTCCTCTGCCTGGGCGCGGATTTCGCGCTCAATGCTCTGGCGACGGGCATTTTCCTGCTCCAGTTCATCCGCCTGGGCGATGGCCAGGAAGGGTTCCTCCTGAACCAGCAGGTTGAAGGAACGCCAGGCAGAGCCCAGACGTCCGCCCGCATTCAACCGGGGTGCAATCCGGAATGCAACGCCCTGGCTGTCCGCCTGTCCGGGTTCGATGCGCGCACTTTCCATCAGCGCCGCCACGCCGGGACGGGGAGCATTGTTGATCTTCTGAAGGCCAAGATGCACGATGGCGCGGTTCTCCCCGGTGAGGGAAACCACATCCGCCACGGTAGCAATGGCCGCCAGGTCAATCCGCTCCATGGCAGCATCCAGTCCGGCCAGCGCATGCACCAGCTTGAAGGCCACGCCCGCGCCGCAGAGGTACGGGAAGGGATAATCGTTCAGGAGCGGATTCACCACCGGGCATTCAGGCAGCACTTCACCCGGACGGTGGTGATCGGTGACAATGCAGTCCAGGCCCAGCTCCTTCGCCAGTTCGATCAGATCATGGCTGGAGATGCCGCAGTCCACCGTTACCAGCAGGCTTGCGCGCTGCGCAATTTCTCTTAGGCCGCTTTCATTCAGGCCGTAGCCCTCGTCATGGCGGGAGGGAAGGTATACCTCCACCTTTGCGCCCTCGGAAGTAAGGTAATCGTACAGAATTGCGGAGGCGCTCACGCCATCCACATCGTAGTCGCCCCACACGCAGATAGGTTCATCCGCATCGATGGCCCTGCGGATGCGCGCGGCGGCAGTATCCATATCGCTCAGGAGGAAGGGATCGTTCAGCTGGTCCATGCCGGGATGCAGAAAAACTTCAGCTTCTTCGGCAGAGGAGATTCCCCGCTGGATCAGCAGCTGATGCAGCACCGGAGACATACCTTCCGGGCGTTCAAACCAGCTTCTCTCTCCGCTTCTTTGCACAAAGCGCAGCATGCATATCCCTCCCTTCCCAAAGATTCAACACGAAAATGGAAACAAATCAGGAACCGGCAAACATGTCGATTCCTGATTGAATTTTATTAGGCCTTCGCCGCCTTGCGGGCAAGGCGCTTTTCCATCCACATGGCCCATACCTGTCCGCTGAGCAGAACGGAAGAATAGGTGCCCGCCAGCATGCCCACGATCAGCGGGAATGCAAATTCGCGGATGGAAGACACACCAAACACATACAGAGCCACCAGCGTAATCAGCGTGGTGAGGGAGGTATTGATGGTGCGGCTCAGGGTGTTGCCAACAGAAACCTCTACAATATCCCTGCGGGTCTTATCAGACCAGCCGGGTTTCTTGGCGGTTTCTCGGATGCGGTCGAAGATGATGATGGTGTTGTTGATGGAATAACCAACGATGGTGAGCACTGCGGCGATGAAGGAACTGTTCACTTCAAAGAATGCGCGGAAGAACACCATGAATGCGCACATGATGAGTACATCGTGCATCAGGCCGAACAGCGCTGCCAGGCCGGAGAACACGTCAAAGCGGATGGCGATATATACCAGCATGCATGCGAAAGCGATGAGCAGGGCCTTGACGGCGTTGCTCAGCAGATCGCGGCCGGCGATGGCGCTCACGTGGTCCACGGATACAAAGCGGAAATTGGGGTACTTGGCGGTCATTTCCTTTTCAAGCAGAGTGCGAACGGGAGATTCGTCCTCCTCGTTTTCCTCCACCTTCAGGCGGATCTGCAGGTCGGTCATGCCGTCGGCCTTGATGTTGCTCTTGTCCAAGTTCAGCAGGGAAGCCTCGGCTTCTTCGCCTTCCTCGGTATGCTCGCCGTAATGAACGGTGCCGTCCTCATGCACATGGGCTTCACCGCTCTCGATTGCAGCCTCATCCTGCATGGCAATTTGCGCCTGCAGCGCGATCGACGCATCGGAAGGCGCAGCCTTGGTGACCTGGCTGCCGCTGTAATTTGCGCTGGACAGGATCTTTTCCACGTCGGCCACATCATACTCCTCACCCACGGAATAATTCAGCAGGGAGCCGCCGGTGAAATCGATGCCCAGATTCAAACCCACGCCCAAAATCTGCATGATCAGGGCGATCAGGATGATTGCGCCGGAGATACAAAGGAAGAGGCGCGTTTTACCGGTATAAGTGTACTTCATAAGTCTGCCCTCCCTTATCGCGTATAGGCGCTCAGCTTGCGGATGTCCAGCCCGCAGATCAGCTTAAGCAGCCAGCGGGTGACCACAACCGCGGTAAACAGGGAAGCGAGCACGGAAATCAGCAGGGTAATGGCGAAGCCCTTGATGCTGCCGGTGCCGAAGAACATCAGCACCACGGCGGCGATCAGCGTGGTGATATTGGAATCCGCCACGGCGCGGCCTGCGTTACGGAAGCCAAACTTCACAGCGTTCATGGGCGTGCGGCCGTCCTTAAGCTCCTCTCGGAAGCGCTCAAAGATGACAACGTTGGCGTCCACCGCCATACCGATGCCCAACAGAATACCGGCGATGCCCTGAAGGGTCAGCTGCACGCCGATGATGGCCATGGCATAGAACACGATCAATACGTAGATCAGCAGCGCCATATCCGCAGCAATGCCGGGCAGGCGATACATCACCAGCATGAACAGCATGATCAGTGCAAGGCCCACGATGCCGGCGATCAGTGCGCCATCGATGGCCTCGATGCCCAGGGTCGCAGAGATTGCGCGGGTTTCCACTTCTGCAATATCCAGGGGCAGCGCGCCGGACTGGATCAGCATGGCCAGGTTGCTGGCCCACTCCCAGGATTCTTCGGAACTTTCGTTGTCATCACCGGAGATGATGCCGCTGCCGCCGGCAATGATTTCATTGACGATGGGTGCGGAGATCATTTCGTCATCCAGGTAGATGGAGATGGCCTCGCCGATGTGTTCGGCGGTGGCATTCTCGAAGGCCTGGGATGCTTCCTTGTTCAGTTCGAAGCTGACGCCATAGAGGGTCTGGGCTTCATTTGCATAGGAAACGCCGGCCTCTTCAATTTCGTTGCCCTCGAAGATCACATTGCCTTCGGGATCACGGAATTCCAGATGAGCCGGGGTACCGATGATTTCGGCGACTTCTTCGGGATTGTCCACGTCCGGAATTTCCACCAGGATGCGGTCATTGCCCTGCACGGCAACGGTGGCCTCAGTAAAGCCCGCGTTGGTCAGGCGGGTGCGCAGCGCGGCAACGGTGCCTTCCAGCAGGGTATCGAAGTTATCGATGCTGGTGTCGGTTGCGATGTATTCGGTAGATACGCCTCCGCGCAGGTCCAGACCCAGGCTGATGGCGCCGGACACGGGCTTGAGGATGTATTTACCAACCTGCATGCCGTTGAGCGCCAGGAAAGCCACAACCACGATCAGCACAGCGACGATACACAGTTTGATCAAGCTTTTCGCTTTCATTGAGTTTCCTCCCAATTTTAAACACAGTTGTCCTTCTATATACGGACATTTCAGCCACTATAGCATAATACAGTATTATACTGATCTTTCGAAAACTCGTCAAGCGCAATCCCGGCACGCAAATACGGCAAACCGGGGAATTTCCTTCACATTTGATACCCTTCGTGGTATACTATAGGAAAAGATATAGAAACTCCGGGAGGTTTTCCTATGAAAGATCATGCACGCATCGCCCATGAGAACTTCAAGAAAGGCTACAACTGTGCCCAGGCTGTTGCCTGCGCATTCTGTGAAGAAATGGAACTGGAAGAAGCAACTGTTGCCAGGATGGTTTCCTCCTTCGGCGGCGGACTGGGCAAGCAGCGTGAAATCTGCGGTGCGGTAAGCGGCGCGGCCTTTGTTCTGGGTGTACTCCGCGGCTACAGCGATCCCGCAGCCACCACCGAAAAGACCGAGCACTACGCGCGCATCCAGGATTTCTCCGCCCGCTTCAAGGCAGAGCACGAAACCATCATCTGCCGCGAGCTGCTCAAGAACCTGGCCCTCAGGAAGGAGAATACCCCCGAACCCGAAGCCCGCACCGAGGAATACTATCGTGTACGTCCCTGCGTGCGCTTTGTGGAAACCGCCGCTAAGGTCACTGCGGAAATGCTGGCGGAATAAGCAGTGCATCCGATAGAAAAATCAAGTCCCGGCACAATCGTGCCGGGACTTTTGTCGTTGGGTCAGTAGGGTTTGTCAAGCCCCTTGTACACACAGATACCGTTGATCAGGCCCTTCACAATCTTATTCTGATAGGAAGGCGTGTTCAAGAGTCTGTCTTCCGCCCGGTTGGAATTGTAGCCCATTTCCACCAGAACGCAGGGAACCGTAGACCAGTTGTTGCCCGTATAATCGTTGTTGCGAGTGATCTTCCTGCGCTTGCAGCCGGTAATCTTCGGGTATTCGGCGAAGATCGCGTTGGCAAGCCTGCGTTCATTCGCCAGCAGCTTGCTGCCGTTTACCACACTGTTGGCATACGCGCAGGTACTGCGGATATACAGGCTCAGGCCCTGGGTACTGGAGGAGCTCGACGAATTGCAATGCAGGCGAAGCACCAAATCTACGCCCAGCCTGTTCATCATCTTCGCGCGCTGCTGGTTGGAGATATTCACGTAGTGCGTTTCGCGGGTCATGTATACCTCTGCACCCAGCGCCTCCAGCGCTTCCTTCAGCTTAAGGCCAACCTGCAGGTTGGTTACATATTCCGGAATGCGGGTTGCGCGTCCGCTTGCACCGGAAGATACCTTGGCCTTGTAGGTGCCGCCCTTGGGAGAAGATTTTTCCTTGGAAAGGTTCTGGTATCTCTGATGGCCAGGATCGATACCGATCTTCACACCATGAAGCAGCAGGCGTACCGTGACTTTGCACTGTGCTTCATGCTGTCCATCATAGGTTCGGGCCGTGATCACACACTCGCCGGGAACCTTTCCCTCAACCACGCCGGTCACATAGTCCACCGCAGCCACATCCGGGTTGCTGCTCAGGAAATACACGCTGCCCACGCCATCCGGCAATACGGAAGCCGACAGCTGAACCGTGGGGTTCAGGCCCAGCTTGATCTCCACAGCCTCCTGCTCCAAAGCGACGCCCGTGGGTGCAGGAACAACCTCCAGCGTGCAGCTTGCGGTCAAACCGCTGCGGCTCCTTGCCGTAAGGGTTGTGCTTCCCACAGCGCGGCCACGCACCTGGTCGCCCGATGTGCTTGCAATATCCGCATTTTCCACGGTGAGATCATAGCTTTCGCAGCCCTTGTCAAATACAGCGGGGATGGTAATGCGATCGCCAAGGGCAACCTTATACACATCCTGTGCAAAGGAAATCTGGGTGGGTGTTTCGCCGATGGTCAGATCGCACACGGCGCTGCGTCCATTGTAGGTTGCCACGCGAATCTGAACCGTACCGGTGGACACAAAGCTCACCATGCCATCGGAGGAAACCGTTGCAACCGCCGTATTGCTGCTGGAATAGCTGTAGCGTCCACCTTCCGCATCCGAACCGAAGTTCAGCTGTAGCTGCATGCCGCCTTCATCAATGCTGCGCGCTGCGTAGCGGGGTGTAAGCTGAACACGGCTGGGAGCAGCCATAACCGTTACGGTACTGGTGTTGGACTTTTTGTTGAAGGTTTCCACCGTAATGGTTGCGCTTCCGGGGGCAACGGCGGTCACCTTGCCCTGTTCATCCACAGTTGCCACATCGGTATTGCTGCTGGTATAGATAAGCGGACTGCCCTGTCCTTCAGGCATCACAGGCTGAAGCGCCTGGCTGTCTCCCACTCCAAGGATGAAGCTTGCAGGCTGCAGGCGGATACTGTCCGGCATGGCCAGAACGGTCAGGTTCATTGTTGCAGTTTTTCCGTTGTAGGAAGTGGCTGTAATTTCAGCCTTGCCGCCCGCCACAGGAAGTACGCTCCGTCCATCCTCCGCAATGGCCGCAACCTGAGGGTTGGAGGATACCAGCGTATAGTTACCGGTTGCCTTATTGGAAAATACCACCTTCGGGCTCAGCACATCGCACATGAACATGGTCACGGCGCTCTGCTCGAAGGAAATGCTCTTCGGCGCGTCCTTTATGGTTACCTTCAGCGTATCCTTTTTATTGTTATACGTTTTGGCGGTAATCGTTACGGAACCGGCGCGCACGCCCTTGATGAGGCCGCTGCCGTTGACGCTTGCGTACCTGCTGTTCGAGGAACTGTAACCAATCTTGTTGCAGCCTACATCCTCGCCGCCGAGGACAGGCTCCTGCAGTTGGAAGGTATCGCCCACAGACAGGGTAATGCTGGTTTCATGCAGGGTAACGGAGGTCGGCGCCGCCTTCACCGTTAGCTCACAGCTGGCCTCATGTTTATTATAAGTAGATACGGTAATTACTGCCTTACCGGGCGCAAGGCCTTTTATCTTTCCGGAAGCAGGTTCAACAGACACAATGCTGCTGTCGCTGCTGGCAAAGGTGAATTTACTGGAACTGCCCTCCGGAACACAGGCCTTAAGGGTAACCGTTTCGTTCGTGCCAACGGTCTGGCTGCCCTGCTCGAACCAAACGCGGTCCGGCGCGGAAGCAACGGTGATGGTGCTGCTGGCCTTCTTGCCGTTGAAGGTCTTTACCGTGATCACTGCCTGGCCTTCCGCCCTGGCGATCACCTCGCCCGTCACGGCGTCCACTTCCGCGATCTCCGGCGCGCTGCTCTCGTAGCTCACCCCGCTCATCGTGTTCTTCGGCAGGCTGTGCTTCAGCTGCAGCCTTTCGCCCACGCCCAGCGTATCCTTCTTCGGGCTGACCGAGATGCTGCCGGGTGCATTGTAGACCCGCACCGTCAGCGTATCCTTCACTCCGTTGTGCGTGGTTACCGTGATCGTTGCGCTGCCTGCCCGCATGCCCCGGATTCGGCCCGTCGAGGTCATGCTGACGTATCTGGGATTGGAGCTTTTGAAGCTGTAGCTGCCTGCGCAGTCCTCTCCCTCTACGCCCAGGGTCACTTCCGGCATGGCTATTCTCTCGTTGACGCCGATCTTGACCGTTTCCTTCGCAAAGCTTACGCAGCTGGGCGCCGCCTTTACCGTTATGGGCAGCAGCGCTTCCACTTTGTTATAAGCAACAACACGAATGGTCGCACTTCCCAATGCGACGGCAGCCATCTCTCCGGTGACAGGATCCACGGTAACGATTTCGGGCTGATCGCTTTCAAAGCTGTACGCTCCGGCGCTGCCTTCGTTCAGGCTCACCGCCAGCTTGTACGTCTGGTCGATGCCCATCGCTTCCAGGGGATTGGTGATGGTGATGGTTTCCGGGGCAGCCACCACCTTGATGGTGCAGGCTGCGGCTTTATTATTGTAGGTTTTTACAGTTAGCTTTGCTTCGCCTTCGGCCAGGGCAGTGATTTCACCGGTTGCGGCATCGACGGCCAGGATATCGGCATTGTCGATCTCATACCGGATGAGGGAGGCTGCGCCGGAAGACAGGTGAATCGGAAGAATAAGCTTCTCACCCACGCCCAGAGTTTTGCGGACCAGCGCAATTTTCACCTGCGTGGGGGCCTTCTTAACAACAACATCAACCGTCACCGCATTGCCGAATTCATCACTGATATGCAGCTTCGTGCTGCCGCGCTTCTTGCCGGTGACCTTGCCATTTTGGGATACGGAAGCAATATCAGAATTATCTGAAGCATAGTTCAGCGGATAAACCTGTCCATCCGAATAGCTGCTCAGCAGCTCCCTGCTTTCACTCACACCCAGCACAAGGCTGCCCGGCTCCACAGACAGAACGGGGGTTTCTTCAGCACGGGATAGCAGGGAGAAGGTGACTGCGAGGCTGATGGCCGGCGCATCCAACGGCAGATTCATATCGCCGTTATGATAGCAGGTATCTTCGCAGGCAAAGCGTTCGGAAACGAATCCCAGCACTTCTTCCTCCGCCAGGGGGCGCAGGCAGGCTGCATCGATCCATGCGGTCAGTTCGTCGCCTTCGCAGCCAAAGCAGGCTTCCAGACGATCGCAGCCATCCGCAGCGGAGCGGTCATTTACATAGAAGATGCCGTTTTCAATATTGTAGAGAGGTTCCGCATCCGGATGGGAGCCTGCATAGCCCACAGCCGGTTCAAGCAGCACAGCATAGCCCTCAACAAAGTCGGGGCTTGCCTGTGCATTGCGGGTATAATCGATGATCAATTCTGGTTCGACAGCCGGTTCGGCGGTAGGTTCCGTCGAAGGTTCTACGGAAGGCTCAACCGATGCTTCAACCGAAGGCGCTTCGGTGGGCACAATGGTAGGTTCCACAGTTGCTTCGACCGTGGGCTCTGCGGTGGGTTCCGCCGTGGGCTCTGCGGTCGCTTCCACTGTAGGCTCTGCGGTCGCTTCAGCCGTGGGCTCTGCGGTGGGTTCCGCCGTGGGCTCAACCGTTGCCTGATCATCCGCAGCCTCCGTCGCCTCCGGAGAGGGACTTGCGGAGGGCATGGCTTCAACTTTCGGTGAAGGTTCATCGGAAGGCACAGCAGTGAGTTCCTGAGTGGGAACCTGCGTTACCACCGGCTCAGCCGTTGCGGTAGGTGCTTCGGTGGGCACGGGCGTAAGCTCCGGCACAGGGGTTTCGGCAATGACGATTTCATCATCCAGAAAATCGCCTTCCGCCAGTACTTCCCCCACCGGAGAAACCGCCAAAAGCATGCACAGCACCAAAGCCAGCAAACGATGCAACTTGTTCATTCTGTTTCCTCCATATCACCGCAACGCGATGAAAATCCCTACATATGAATTGGCATAAAAACCCTATGTATACTATACACGATACGATCTCGTTTTTTCAAGTTTAATCTATTATTTTAAAAAATAAAACACAACATTTAAGCAATCCCAAACGATACTTTTGCTTTCATTTTTCCTTGCCAACTTAACTGAGGCGTGCGATAATGGACGGGTATTCCAACCAGCATTCGCAAGAAAGGCAGTTTTCTTATGAACAAAAGAACCGGGCACATCGGCTCGCTTTTTATCATTGTCGCGGGTATATTTTGGGCTACCATGGGTTTATTCGTGCGCAGCATCGGCAGGTTCGGTTTCGATTCCTTCCAGATCGCCGCGTTTCGCCTGAGCGTTGCAGCCACCGGCTTTTCGATCCTGCTTGCCGTTCGCGACAGAAAGGGCTTCAAAATCCGCCTGAAGGATATACCCCTGTTCCTAGGTCTGGGCCTGGGCAGCATCGCCGTGATGACCTGCTGCTATTTCACGGCCATACGCATGCTGACCATGTCTGCAGCCGCGATTTTGCTCTATACATCACCCATCTGGGTGATGCTGATGTCCGTGCTGTTCCTGCACGAGCGCATCACCCGGCGCAAGATCATCGCGCTGGTCTTCGCCTTCGGCGGATGCGTGCTGGTTTCCGGTCTTGGCAGCGGAGAAATCAACCCCGCCGGCATCGCTGTTGGCATCGCTTCGGGCATTGCTTACGGATTATACAGCATCCTCGGCAACATCGCCCTGCGCAGGTATTCCTCCTATACGGTCACGGCCTACACCTTCATCTTTGCCGCCCTGGGCGTATTGCTTTTCGCAAGGCCCGCACAGATGGTTCAGATGGTTACTACCGCAGACCGGCTGCCTGCACTTGTACTGCTGGTCATTTCCATCGGCGTCGTAACCGCAGTCATTCCATTCCTGCTCTACACCATGGGGCTTGAATCGGTGGAACCCAGCCGCGCAGCCATCCTCGCCACCAGCGAACCCATGATGGCCACGGTGCTGGGTATTCTCATCTACCGCGAGGGCATGAACCCGGTTTCCATCATCGGCATCCTGTGCATATTGATCGCCATATTCATCCTGAACCGGCATCATTGACCATAAAAAAGCGACTTGCAGAGCAAGTCGCTTTTTCTTACAGGTAGCTATTCAGCAGGTGCATAAACAGGCGGCAGCCGTCGGGCAGGCTGGCCGTATCCAGCCATTCCTCACGGGTGTGACACTTTCCGCCGTTGCACACGCTGATGCATGCCGCCGGAATGCCCATGGACAGCGGAATATTGGCGTCGGTGGAGCCGGAGGAACACACCGCATCCATGCCTGTAACCGCCCGAACCGCAGCACTGCAGCGGTCAAGCAATGCCTTCCGGGTGGAAGAATCGATCTCATCGGAACACGGGCGCTCACCGATCATTTCCACATCTACATCCATTCCTGTGCCGCGGTAATGGTCGACGATCTCTTCGAACTTTGCCTGCATCAGCCGCAGGCAGTTCAAATTATCCGACCGGTATTCATAGAGCATTTCCGCCTGCTGGGCGATGGTATTCACTGAAGTGCCGCCGGAGATGAGGCCCACGTTGTAGGTGGTTTTGCTGTCACCTTCCACCGGAACCCCCACAGAATACAGGGTGTTGATGATGGAGGACAGGCAATGGATGGCGTTCCGGTTGCCGAAGTTGCCGAAGGAGTGCCCGCCCTCGGTGTGCACAATCACGCGGTAACGGTGGGAACCCACCGCATCAGTCACGATGGCGCGCAGGTTGGTTCCATCCAGGGTGATCAGCTCGCGCACACGGGAACCGTATACCTCCATGATGCGCCTGCATCCCTTCAGGTTGCCCAGGCCCTCCTCGCAGGAATTGGCCACGAACAGCATGCCCATACCCGCAGGCAGCTGCTGCCGGAGCATATAGCGGGCGCAGATCATCAGCACCGCCAGGTTTGCGGTATCATCCGTCACGCCGGGACAATACATCCTCCCGTTCTTCTCAACGAAGGGCATGGGCTCCAGATCCGGAAACACGGTATCCGTGTGGGCCATGAAAACGACCAGATCGCCGTTTACATCACCGTGGGAACAGATCACATTCAGCGCATCGTCTATGACCACATTCTTCGCACCGTTCTGCTCAAACCAGTCGCGGCAGTATACCGCGCGCTTGTACTCACGATGAGAAGGCGCAGGGATGGCGCAAAGATCACGAATCAGCTGCAAAAGCTCCTGTTGGGAATCCGCAATGTATTTTTCCATTTCCGAAGTCAGACCCATAATCAAACCTCCGATGAAGCCGGCCCGCATTCACGGGGAATGCGGGCCACTCTCTGTTCAGTTGCCGCGGATTTCATCCAGCAGCATCTTGCGCAGGCGCTTGTATTTCTTGAACTTTTCCTGGTAGATTTTCACATGCTCGGGATTGGGCTTCACAGCCTCGCCCACGCGCACGAACTTCTCTGCCAGCTTGCAGCGATCCTTCTCGCCGGTGACAGCAGCAAAGCCCAGGATGGCGCTGCCCAGCGCACCGGTTTCCTCGGTTTCGACGGGCAGGATCTCACGATTCCACACATCCGCCTTGATTTGCAGCCAGATCTTCGATCTTGCGCCGCCGCCGCAGGCATACAGACGCTTGGGCGCTGCACCGTAGTGGTCCAGGCGTTCCAGGTTGTAGGCCATTTCGAAGCACAGGCCCTCGAGGATGGCGCGATAGATCTCCGGAAGTCCGGTGGTGAGGCTCACGCCCCAGAACACGCCGCGGGCTGCGGTTTCAATGTCCGGCGTGCCGCCCATGCCCTGCAGGTAGGGCAGAACCATCAAATCGCCAGGCTCGGTGGGACATACACGGTTCAGGATATCATAGATGCTCACGCCCTCGGCCTTGGCCTGATCCTTCAGGTGCTGGGCCAGCTGATCACGATACCATTTGACCACCATGCCGCCGGAGGTATTGTATGCATAGGTCACATAGCCGCGGC
>JAGBAU010000128.1 GCA_017938785.1 Clostridia bacterium | reverse complement strand
GGTTCTGGAAGGCGAAAACATGCACGGACGCATCATGCAGATGCGCGATACCCTGGTGAAGGAAGCCGTCGAGCGCCATGTGGGCGACGAGGGCAACAAGGATACCTGGGATATTGCGGGTCTTTCCGAATATCTGGGCAAGCTGTGCGTGGACAAGGAAGGCGTGGAAAAGGTCTACGGCGAACTGCGCGAACATCTGAAGGCCGATCTGGTCAAGGGTCTGTGCGAACGCGCCGACCGCATTTACGCCCTGCGCGAACAGATGTGGCAGGAATCCAATCTGGACATGCGCGAATTTGAGCGCGTGGCACTGCTGGGCAGCGTGGACCGCCGCTGGATGGATCACATCGACGCCATGACCGAGCTGCGCGACGGCATAGGACTTCGCGCCTATGGTCAGAAGAATCCGCTGATCGAGTATGAGCGCGAAGGCTACGACATGTTCGAGGAAATGAGCCACCTGATCCAGGAGGACACCGTCCGCAGGCTCTATTTCACCGTGGTTGCCAAGCCTGTGGAGCGCAAGCAGGTGGCCCAGCCCACCGCCGCATCCCACGGCAGCTCCGAGCCGGAGAAGAAGGCCCCCAAGAAGGCCGCCGCCAAGGTGGGCCGCAACGATCCCTGCCCCTGCGGCAGCGGCAAGAAGTACAAGCAGTGCTGCGGCAAGGCTGCCGACGGCGAATAAACTGCTGCGCATAAAATAAGATTTGGATGTGAATTACTATGATTGAAATGGAAATCTTCAAGCAGGATCTTTCTGCCGTGCGCAGCATGATCGATGAAGCGGGCGAGTCCCTCCACGTGGACCTGCTGCGCGAACAGCTGGTGGAATACCAGGAAGATATGGGTTCTCCCGGCTTCTGGGATGACACCGAGCGCGCCACCAGGGTATCCGCCAAGGCAAACTCCACCGAGGCCCGCGTCAAGCACTACGAGAGCCTGATCAACCGCGCTGATGAGATCGAAATCATGATGGAGCTGGCCGAGGAAGAGGATGACGAATCCATGGCCGAGGACATCAAGAAGGAATTTGCCAGCCTGAAGGAGGATCTGGAAAGCCTCAAGCTCCAGACCCTGCTCACCGGCGAATACGATGGCTGCAACTGCATTCTCACCCTGCATGCAGGCGCAGGCGGAACCGAGGCCCAGGACTGGACCCAGATGCTCTACCGCATGTACACCCGCTTCTGCGAGCGCATGGGCTTCCAGGTCAAGGAACTGGACTACCTGGACGGCGATTCCGCGGGCATCAAGTCCGTATCCTTTGAAGTCACCGGCGATTATGCCTACGGCTACATGAAGGCTGAACGCGGTGTGCACCGCCTGGTGCGTATCTCTCCCTTTGACGCCAATGCCCGCCGCCAGACCTCCTTCTCCTCCCTGGACGTTGCTCCCATCATCGAGGACAATTCCGAGATCGAGATCAAGACTGAGGATCTGCGCATCGATACCTACCGCGCATCCGGTAAGGGCGGCCAGCACGTTAACCGTACTGACTCCGCCGTTCGCATTACCCACCTGCCCACCGGCATCGTGGTACAGTGCCAGAACGAGCGCAGCCAGCTGCAGAACAAGGAAAAGTGCTTCATGTGGCTGCGTGCAAAGCTGGCAGAGCTGAAGGAACAGCAGCGGCAGGAGCAGATGGGCGACATCAAGGGCGAGCTGAAGAAGATCGAATGGGGCAGCCAGATCCGCTCCTACGTCTTCCAGCCCTACACCATGGTCAAGGACCATCGTACCGGCTACGAAATGGGCAACATCAACGAAGTGATGGACGGCAAGCTGGAAGGCTTTGTTACCAGCTACCTGCAGAAACTGTAATCTTACGCGGCGGGGAATCCCGCCGCTTTTTCGGGAGCGGTGTGTATATGATCAAATCCCGGCGCGTCGGCAGCATACTTGCCGGTATGGGGATGTTTTTCCTGTTCCTGGCGGCGCTGCTGGCCATCCTGCACATGGTGGGCACAAATGACGGGCTCTATTACCGGATGCAAATGAAGGCGGATATATTGCCGGAAGCCGGAATTTCCGCGCAGGAATTGCAGGCGCTGGATGAGAGCCTGGCTGTGTATCTTGCCGGGGATGCAGTTGCGCTGGACGCAACGCCCTTTAATGAAAAGGAACGCATTCACATGGCGGACTGCTATGATCTCTTCGTGCTTTTGCGGCGGGCGATCGGCGTATCTGGTACGCTGGCGGTCGTGTGCATCGGCTGCGGATTGCTGCTGAATCGCCGAAGCCTGCGGCGGGCTGCCATGGGCGGAACGCTGGGCTTCATAGCTGTGATCGCGATGCTTGGTTTGTGGGGAATGATGGATTTCGATTCCCTGTTCACGCTGTTTCATAAGCTGCTGTTTACCAATGACCTGTGGCTGCTGGATCCGAGGACGGATCTGCTGATCCGCATCTGTCCCCAATCCATGTTCAGCACCATGGCATTTATCATTGGTGCGGCGGAAATCCTGTTTATTGTGATTGTCAATTTACTTCTGCGGGCGCTGCCCGCAGGTTTCGGGAGGCACAAATGATGCAAAGCTACGAAGCGCGCATGATTGAAAAGGCTGCACTTTTGCGCGAAAAGGGCCATGCCCGCATCCTGGCCGTGGAATCTTCCTGCGATGAAACTGCCATCGCCATCGTGGAGGACGGCCGCATCGAGCGCGCCAATGCCATCGCCAGCCAGATTGATACCCATGCCCTCTACGGCGGCGTGGTGCCGGAGATCGCCAGCCGCATGCATGTGGAGGCCATCGATCCGCTGCTGGAAAAGGCGCTGGAGGAGGCGGGATGCACCCTCGACGACATCGACGCCATCGCCGTGACCTATGGCCCCGGTCTGGTGGGCGCGCTGCTCACCGGCGTGAGCTGGGCAAAATCCCTGGCCTATGCCCGCGATCTTCCGCTGATTCCGGTGAACCACATTGAGGGCCACGTCAGCGCCAATTACATCGCCCATCCCGATCTGGAGCCGCCCTTCGTGTGCCTGGTGGCTTCCGGCGGACACAGCCATATCGTGGCAGTGGACCACTACGGCCAGTACCGGCTCATCGGCCAGACCACCGATGACGCCGCAGGCGAGGCCTTCGACAAGGTGGCCCGCGTGCTCAGCATACCCTATCCCGGCGGACCGCTGCTGGATAAGCTGGCGGATGAGGGCGACGACCATGCCTATAAGTTTCCCCGTCCCCACACCGAGGGCAAGTACGATTTTTCCTTCAGCGGCCTGAAGACCGCCGTCATCAACCAGGCTCACAACCTGCGCCAGCAGGGCGTGGAGATTGTGGCCAAGGATTTCGCGGCCTCCTTCCGCAGAAGCGTTGTGGACCTGCTTGTGGATAAGACGCTCATGGCGGCGAAGGATGTGGGTGCAACGAAGCTGGCGGTTGCCGGCGGCGTAGCGGCCAATTCCCTGCTGAGGAGTGAACTGGAGCGCAGGGGAAAAAAGAAGGGCCTGCAGGTGTACCTGCCGCCCAAGCGCCTGTGCACGGATAATGCAGTGATGATCGGCGCAGCGGGCTTCTACAGCCTGATGGCGGGCGAGGTGGCAAGTCTCGACCTGAATGCGCTGCCGTCCCTGCGGATGTTCGGCTGATTTGAAATGTGGCGGAGGTTTGAACCCCGCCACATTTTCATTCTGTAAGTAAAAACCACCTTCTGAAGCTGTGCTTCCGGGGTGGTTTTTGTAAATGTTCACCTTTTGGCTGTGATTATGTGGATAGAAGCGGTAGAATTGCAGGATTGAAGGCTTATCCTTCAAAGATAACGTATAATTTAAAAACATATACATGAAATAGTTTTGAAACATTTATTCACACAAACGACCCGAATTCCGGTGGAAAAAGATGGTGATTTATCCATCTCGAAATGGTTGTTTCGTGCGATATGGACAAAATTTTGACAGAGAAACAGGTGGAAGGTCATTAAAACCGACCAAACATGAAGAGGATGTGTTTAAAATAGACCGTATTCTGTGGATTAAATTGTGCATTAAAAATACGAAATTGTGGATAACGGGGTAAAACTGCGGAAAACCCTGGAAACAGGGGATAAAAGCTGTGGATAACTGTGTGGAAAGTGTGGATTTACCCACCGGTTTACACGGTGAATATACATCCTGGATTTCCTGTTTATACAGGAGTGGTGAATCGAAAGGAATAATATTTTACAAAAATTTGCATTCTTTGCTTGTTTGGAAACATTTCTTCTGTTATACTGGAATCATATAAAATCGGGTAATGTGGGTAAAAACGGGGTGCGGCGGTTGCTGCGCCGAAGGAGACGAAATGGCTTTCACGTTTGAACACAATTCTCTGCCCGGTTCGCTGGAACTGGCGTACCTGGGCGATACCATATATGATCTTTATGTGCGCCGCGCGCTGGTGCGCAAGGGCGGCCGGGTGCAGCAGATGCATAAGGAGGCCGTATCCATGGTGTGTAACCATGGGCAGGCCCAGGCGCTGACCCGCATTGAGGGTGAGTTGACCGAAGCGGAGGCAAGTGTTGTGCGCCGCGCCCGCAATGCGCATCAGAATCCGCCGCGCAATGACAATCCGGCGGAGTACCACAAGGCCACGGGCCTGGAGGCGCTGATGGGCTATCTCTATCTCACCGGACAGCAGAAGCGGCTGGATACGCTGATGAAGATTGCGTTGCCGGAGGAATACATGGAGGGTTTCGATGAAGAATGACGAACGCCGGAACGGCGGTTTCCGCCCCAACAGGGATATGAAGGGCGCTGCCCGCAGAACCTATCCCGTGCGCGGCGAAGAGAAAGAAGAAAACTATCGCGGCAATAACTACCGCAGCGACCGCAGCACTCCCCGCGGTAATGCGCCCCGCGTAGGCGCGGTGTACCAGAATGTGCCTGCCGCCCAGCGCGTGGGCAATGACGCCGCACCGCAGGAGCGTCCGCGCCGTGATTTCGATCGAAAGCCCCGCTATGACCGCGCACCGGTGGGCGAGGAGAGACGGGATTTCATTCCCGTGCCCAACCAGGACGCCGTGCCCGTGGAGGAGAATGAAAACCTGCTGGTGGGCCGCAATCCCATCCGCGAGGCCCTGAAGGCAGGTCGTCCGGTGGAGAAACTGCTGGTGGCACAGGGCGATCTCTCCGGCGCAGCGCGCGATATCGTCAAGCTGGCCAAGGAAAATGGCGCCGTGGTGCAGACCGTGGACCGCAGCCGCCTGGATCAGATCTATCCCGCGCATCAGGGCATGCTGGCCTATGTGGCGGCGGTGGATTACAAAACCCTGGACGATATTTTCGATTATGCGAACGAGCAGGGTGAAGATCCCTTCATTATTCTGCTGGACGGTGTGACCGATCCCCACAACCTGGGCGCGATCATCCGTTCCGCGGAATGCGCGGGCGCACACGGCGTAGTGGTTCCTGAGCGCCGCGCAGCGGGCCTGGGTCCGGCGGCCGCAAAGGCTGCGGCGGGCGCGCTGAATTACATGCGCATCGCCCGCGTCAAGAACCTGAACCGCGCCATCGACGAGCTCAAGGAGCGTGGCGCATGGGTCATCGGCACCGCTATGGACGGCGAAAACGCCCTGAAGGCGGATCTGACCGGCCCTGTGGCACTGGTGATCGGCTCCGAGGGCGAGGGTATTTCCCGCCTGACCCTTGAAAAGTGCGACCGCACCCTGACCCTTCCCATGAAGGGCAGCATCGAATCCCTGAACGCCTCCGTGGCGGCGGGCATTCTGATGTACGAAATCGTGCGGGCGAGGGCCAAGTGAAGCGCGTAGAGAACGGGCCGCGCAGGCGCATCCTGATCGTGGACGGCTACAACGTGATCAACGTTCGCAAGCCTGTCCGCGAGAGCATTGTCCTGGAGGACGCGCGGCGCAAGCTCACCGATAAGCTCCACGATTACGCGGGTTGGTCGGGCCAGCAGATCATACTGGTGTATGACGCCTGGCTGTCGGACCGCATGCAGCGCAGCATCGAGGAGCGCGGTTCCCTGAGGGTGGTATTCACCATGAAGGGCGAGACTGCAGACTGTTATATTGAACGCCTTTGCGACGAGCTGGAGGATGACATCTCCATGCGCCGTGCGCAGGTGCGCGTGGCCACTTCCGACAGCATCGAGCAGACCATTGCTTTCGGGCGCGGCGCGGAGAGGCTTTCCTCCCGCGAATTGCTGCTGGAGATGGATATGGCCAGCCGGGAACGCGGCCCCAGTACGGGCAGCACAGGCAAGCGCATTTCCACCGTGGAGGACAGGCTGCCGGCGGACATCCGCCTGAAGCTTGAACAGATGCGCAAAGGATGATTTTGAGAACCGGAGGGGACGGATGACCAGGTTGGATTTTGACAACATGTCCGATGAAGATATCGTGGAGCTCGCCCAGGAATCGGACGGCGCTGCGCTGGAATATCTTCTCAATAAGTACAAAAACTTCGTGCGAACCAAGGCACGCAGTTATTTCCTCATCGGCGCAGACCATGAGGATATTGTGCAGGAGGGCATGATTGGCCTGTACAAAGCCATAAGGGATTACCGCAAGGAAAAGCTCAAGTCTTTCCGTGCGTTTGCGGAGCTGTGCATCACCCGCCAGATCATCACGGCCATCAAGACCGCAACCCGGCAGAAGCACATCCCGCTCAATAACTATGTATCCCTGAACCGCCCCATCTACGATGAGGATTCCGATCGAACCCTGCTGGATGTGATCACCGAGGAAGTGCCCTCCAATCCGGAGGAGATGCTCATCGACCGGGAGGATCTGTCCGTGATCGAGGGACGCATCGGCCAGATGCTCTCCGACCTGGAAAAGCAGGTTCTGGTGCGCTATATGGAGGGAAAGAGCTACGTGGAAATCGGCGAAGAGATGGGCCGCCACGTCAAATCCATCGATAACGCCCTGCAGCGAATCAAGCGCAAACTCCTGAAATATTTGAAGGAAAAATAGGCCCTTTGCGGACGTTTGTCCGCCTTGGAAAAACGAATCACAAATATGTTACAGGTTTGAACCATTTTTGGGTCAAACCTGTATTTTCTAAACGGGGAAATTACATTAAGTGGTTGACAAACGCTTGCTTTTCCATTAAAATATTCTTCGTATGACGGCGTATGACGGCGGGAATGCGCGGGTGTAGCTCAATGGCAGAGCTCCAGCTTCCCAAGCTGATCACGTGGGTTCGATTCCCATCACCCGCTCCATACGAATATCACACTTCATTTTTGTTGGGAGGAATTCACCATGGCAAAGGCAAAATTTGAGCGCAGCAAGCCTCATGTAAACATCGGCACCATCGGTCACGTTGACC
>JAGBAU010000127.1 GCA_017938785.1 Clostridia bacterium | reverse complement strand
CCGCCGCATCCAATGCCCAGTCCACGGCGAACACCGCCAACTCCACCGCCAACTCCGCAAAGACCGCGGCAGCCAACGCCCAGTCCACCGCCAATTCCGCAAGCACCGCGGCAGCCACCGCCCAGTCCACGGCGAACACCGCCAACTCCACGGCCAATTCCGCAAAGACCGCAGCGGCCAACGCCCAGTCCACCGCCAATTCCGCAAGCACCGCGGCGGCCAACGCCCAGTCTGCGGCGAACGCGGCCCAGGCGACCGCCGATGCGGCGCTGCCGGTGGTGGACTTCCAGCGCGTGGTGCGCATCGACACCGAGGGCCTGCACGTGGGCGATAACCAGTCCAGCGCGGAGGTGCTGATCGATTCGGAATCGGTGAACGTGGTGATGGGCGGCCAGAAGTATTCCCGCTTCGCCGCCAATTACGTGCAGTTCGGCCTGTACCAGCTGCGCAAGTCCGCCGACGGCGGGCTGGTATTCAAGCTCTAAGGAGGTTTCCATGACCATATCCAATTTCTCCGTCACGCCCAACGTCATCGTGCCCGGCGAGAGCGTGCACGTATCCTTCACCCTGTCGGTCACATCCTCGGACACGGTGAACGGTTTGCATATCTACGGCGGCAACGCCGGTTCCTACATGCTCTATTACAGCGACGATTTCACCCTGGCCGCCGGCAAGTCCACCGTGATTTCCTTCGATAAGGTCATCCCCAGGAACCTGTCCTACGTCAGCCAGAACATCGGCACGAACCGCTCCCTCACCGATCCCAAATGGTCGGTGGTGCTGGGCAGCTACGGCTCCAGCGCGGAGATCGCCAATCCCATCACCTACCTGAACATGCGCTACCTGCCCACCATATCCAGCTTTGCCCTGGAGCGCGCCACCGGCGGCGTAGCCAACGACGAGGGCGTGAACGTGCTCACCACGCTGCGGCTGACTGCGGCCACGGGCGCCAATACGGCGGGCATGAGCCTGAAGCTCTACTATGCCCAGGGCGCGCTGCCCACCACCGCCTCCGCCGCAATCAACCTGACGGGCCAGATCTCCGCCCTGCTCAGCGGCGTGACCAACAGCGCCAGCCTGATCACGGGCACCTTCTCCAACGGCAGCGACTGGCACTTCCTGCTGGTGTTCGGCGACAGCTGGGAGCAGACCCAGGCGCGCTTCTCCCTGCCCCGGGCCTTTGCAAACCTGCACCTTTCGGGCTGCACCACCGGCGGGGCCTGCTTCGGCGGCTTCAGCGCCTCCGGGGAGAACGCCCCCATGCTGGAGAGCTACTACCCCGCCCGCTTCTACGCCGGCATCGACGGCGTGAACAACTACCAGGAGGGCGAGGTCAAGACCGGCGGCACGTGGATCGACGGCAAGCCCATCTACCGCAGAGTGGTGCGCATCAGCGTCACCACCACGGGCAGCACCGTCACCGCCGCAACCCTCGGTTCGAATCTTGTGGACGGCATCGTGTCCATCCGCGGCATCATGGACCGCGACAGCTACTTCTGCCCCTCCACCTTCTACCTCAGCTCCGCCAACTACTGCAGCGTGTTCTTCACCAAGGATGGCGGCCTCATCCGCGTGCAGACCAGCCACAAGATGAGCGGCTGGGTCATCCTCGAATACACCAAAACCACCGACTAAGGAGAAACATCCATGACCGCAAACGAAAAGCGCGCCGCCGTCGTGCGCAAATACGCCGAAATCCTCGGCCGCAACCTCTATTCCCAGTCCCTGCGCAATTACTGCTACAGGAAATACAAAAACGGCAGATACTACTCCGATTGCTCCTCCTCCGTATCCTACGCCTATAAGGAGGCCGGCTTCTCCTTCGGCATTTTGAACACCGTGGGCATGTACAATTCCGCAAAGCTCGCAGACGTGCCGGTGAAGATTCAAAACGGCGTCATCCTCAACCCCGAAATCCTGCGCCCGGGCGATCTGCTGCTCTTCGCGGGCACGGATACATCCCGCGCCGCCGCAGGCTATGTGGGCCATGTGGAGATGGTTGCAAAGACGGGTACAAGCTTCACCCTCTACGGCCACGGAAGCGGCACGCCCCGGGAGACCGAGATGAACGCCTACTGTAAATCCCGCTATGCGAAAAAGACCAATACCAAGCTGGGCCACAGGGGTCTCATTCGCGTGCGCCGCTTCATCCCCGATGAACCCACCGGCCCCTGCGTGAAGATCACCGGCGGCAGCGTGAATTTGCGCACCGGCCCGGGCACGGCCTATCCGTCGGTGAAGATCGCCCGCAAGGGGCAAACCTTCCCCCACGTGACCACCGACGGCTGGCTTCCCCTGCACGATTGCAACGATGTGCTGTGGGTCAGCGAAAAGTATGCCCGTGTGCAGCCATGAACGAGAGCCTGATCGTCGCCGTCCTGTCGCTGACGGGCACGCTGGTGGGGGCGTTTGCGGGCATCCTCACCGCCAACCGGCTCACCACCTACCGCATCGAGCGGCTGGAGGAAAAGGTGGACAAGCACAACAGCGTCATCGAGCGCACCTTCCGCCTGGAGGGCCGCATGACCGAAGCGGAGCACCAGATCCGCGACCTGAAACGGGGATAACCCAAGCCTCCCTTGTGCAAAGGGAGGTGGCCCGAAGGGCCGGAGGGATTGCCGTAACCCGCCTCCCCACCCCAAACCGAAAGGAGAACACCCATGCAAAACCGTCTCAAATCCTGGGCGCTGTGGACCAGCCTTGCCGCCCTGATCGCCTTCTGCGTGAAGGAATTCGCGGGCGTGGACATTCACGAAACCCTCGACCAGCTCCTGAACCTGCTGCTTCCGGTGCTGGTGGCCTTCGGCATCGTGAACAACCCCACCGACCCGGGCAAATTCTGATTGCCAACCCCTCCCCGGCGGTGTATAATGAAACCATCAACCGCCGGGAGGGAAACCCCATGAACGAACAGAGAATAAACGAACAGAAAATGATCGAAATTGCCATGCGGGAGGGCTTCAGCGCCGTAACCGCCGTGGACGTGGACAAAATCGTCACCGACCCCATGTTCCGCCCCTTCTGCGAGGAAAACCTGTGCGGCCACTACGGCGTGAACTACACCTGTCCGCCGGACTGCGGAACGCCGGAGGAGATGGCAGAGCGGCTGCGCGCCCACAAGCGTGCGCTGGTGTTTGAAACCAAGTGGCCCATCAGCGATTACACCGATAAGGCCGCCATCAAGGAGGCCAAGGCCTTCCACAATTCCGCCATGCGCAGGGCCATCGCCGCCTACCGCGAAGCGGGCATAAACGGCCTCATGGCCGGGGCCAGCTGCTGCACCCTGTGCGAAAAGTGCGCCATCCGCGAAGGGCTGCCCTGCCGCTTCCCGCAGGACAAGTGGAGCTGCCTGTCCGCCTACTGCATCTTCGTGCGCAGGCTCACCGAGGAGGCCGGGCTCACCTACGCCCCCGACGACGGCGAGCTCACCTTCTTCGGCCTGTACGCCTATTAACATAAAAACAGCACGCACTGCGTGCTGTTTTTGTTGACTGAATCCTCTTTCGGGATTACAATATAACCATATGATTGGTATATACACTTGACTATTCAGAAGGAGACTTCTCCCATGAAAATCACCCTGCAGAACCTCACCAAGAAATTCCCCAGCCGCAATCGCCGCAGCCGGGAGGAGGTCGTCGCGGTCAACAACTTCAATTTCGAAATCCCGGACGGCATGCTGATCGGCCTGCTGGGCCCCTCGGGCTGCGGAAAATCTACCTGCCTGAACATGCTCTGCGGCCTCTTGGAGCCCAGCTCCGGCCGCATCCTCTTCGGCGACGAGGACGTGACCGACGTCCCCCCGGAGAAGCGCGGCGTGGGCTTCGTGTTCCAGAACTACGCGCTGTACCCCCACCTCACGGTGCTTCAAAACATCCTCTTCCCCCTCCAGAATTTGAAGGGCAGGGATAAGCTTTCCAAGGAGGAAATGCTGCGCCGCGCCCAGGAGGCGGCCAAGCTTGTGCAGATTGACATGCTCATGGAGCGCAGGCCCAGCGAGCTCTCCGGCGGCCAGCAGCAGCGCGTGGCCATCGCCCGTGCGCTGGTGAAGATGCCCCGTGTCCTGCTGCTGGACGAGCCCCTGTCCAACCTGGACGCAAGATTGCGCCTGCAGACCCGCGAGGAAATCCGCCGCATCCAGCGCGAGACGAAGATCACCACCGTGTTCGTCACCCACGACCAGGAGGAGGCCATGTCCATCTCCGATCTCATCGTGGTGATGAAGGACGGCGTGATCCAGCAGATCGGCGCGCCCCAGGCGGTTTACGATTCCCCGGACAACCTGTTCGTGGCGAAGTTTTTGGGCACGCCGCCCATCAACGTGTTCGCAGGCCGCGCACAGGGCGGCAAGCTGTACATCGGCGATGAAGCCGTGCTGGACGCAGACCTCCCCGACGGCGAAATCACCGTCGCCGTCCGCCCGGAGGGCTTCGACCCCGATCCCAACGGCTGCTTCAGCTGCGGCCTCACCGCCGTGGAGGTCATGGGCCGCGACGTGAGCATCGTGGCCGCCCATCCGATGTGCGAAGCCCCGGCGGTGCGCGCCATCGTCAGCGCCGAGGAACTCACGGACGTATCCGGCTCCACCGTGCGCTTCCGTCTCAAGCCCGGCAAGGTGTTCGCCTTCGACCGCGAAACCGGCGCACGGCTCATGTAAGGGGGCGCGTCCATGGATAAACGAAACGCCCGGGGCTGGCTGTACCTGCTGCCGGCCATCCTGTTCCTAGGATTTTTCATGATCTATCCCCTCGTCGATGTGTTCGTCTATTCCTTCGAGGAGGGCTATAATTCCGCATCCCAAACCTACTTCGGCACGGGCCTGTACAACTATTCCTACGTGCTGCACGATCCCTACTTTTTGCAGGCGCTGAAGAATACGTTCATACTGGTCATCATCACCGTCCCGGTGTCCACGGCTCTGGCGCTGCTAATCAGCGTGGGCCTTTCCAGCCTCAAGCCCATCAGGAACCTCTATCAGACCATCTACTTCCTGCCCTACGTCACCAACACGCTGGCGGTGGGCCTGGTGTTCATGATCCTGTTCAAGAAGACCCCCTACACCGACGGCCTGGTCAATCTCGTGCTCAAGCTCTTCGGCGGGGAAGCCATCGACTTCATCGACGGCCCCTACTGGGCGAAGATGTTCGTGCTGTGCTTCTATACGGTGTGGGTGGTCATGCCCTTCAAGATCCTGATCCTGACCAGCGCCCTGGCCTCGGTAAATGAAGATTACTACCGCGCGGCACGGGTGGACGGCACGGGAAAAATGCGCATCTTCACCCGCATCACCCTGCCCATGATTTCGCCCACGGTATTCTACCTG
>JAGBAU010000126.1 GCA_017938785.1 Clostridia bacterium | reverse complement strand
TTCCGCAACCTCAATCTTCGTGCAGGCTACTGCCGTAGCCTACACTCGTTTCGGTTGACGACTTCGGGTCGTTTTGCGCTTCGCGCAAGTGCCCACTGGGCACACACTTCCCTCCGTCGCCACTGGGCACGCGCTTCCCTCTGTCGCCACACCCGGCAGGAAACTGAGTTTCCTGCACCTTCCCCTTTTTTGACAAACTGAAACCCCGGAGCGGCAATTCGCTCCGGGGTTTCCCGTTCCTTATGCTGTCGCAAGGAATTTGCTTCCCGTACTCGTCAATCGCATTTCTCCGTTGGTTTTCCGTGATCCGGCAGCCCATCCCGGGTGATATCGTTAGCCTTGATGGGATGAATGCCATACATCCGGGCGTACTCCTCCGCCTCCACCGATGTGAGCACCCCGGCGGGGATCAATCCCGTACACTCCGTAGCGGAGGCCAGATCCTCAATATCCCGTTCAGGCGGGGTGGTGATGGGATCACGAGTGGGCGTTTGTTCTTTTTTCATTGACCGTCCCTCCTTCGTCACCCTACAGGATGCGCAGGCAGAGGGCAGTGCAAACCGGAAAAGCTTGGGTTTCGCCCGATCGCAGCGGCAATGCCTTTACTGCGCAGCAATGGTGCACAGCTTGCCCCGGAGGACATAACCGATTTTTTCGTAGCAGGCATTGGAGGCAGCATAGTCCGCATCTGTGTACAGCATGGGAGTGAATCCAGCCTCGGCGATGCGTTTGGTGACCTGATACACCAGATGCTGGGCATAATGCTTTCTGCGGTGCTCCGGCTTGGTGTAGACGCTGCCCACACAGCCAAGGCCGTCGTTCAGCCGCTGGGAACAACAGGCCACCGTTTCACCGGAAGCATTCTTCCAGAAGAAAAAGCTCTGCTCCCCGATTTGCTGCTGCACAAGGGCAAGGCATTGTTCCCGGCTGGTTCGGTCCTGTGCAATATCCGCATGAAACTGATTGATCAGCTCTGCCGCCTCCCCGATATCCTCCCGGGTACAGCAGTGGAAACTGCCATCCGTGGGCACAGCGGGCGCAAGTACCTGCGGGCAGTCATACGCGAACATATTGGTGGCGATATGCGCCTGCACCCCGGCTTCCTGCGCCCGGGCGATGAAGTATTCTGCCAATTCGTATTTCAGGTTGTAGCGGTAGCCCTCCGCCATTGGAAGCGTCTCCTGGGCCAGCTGCCATGCCCGCTCCTTTTCCGCATCGGTAAGGCCATCCGGTGTCCAGATCCACACCGGATAGGGCTGTACCGTATGGCAGAGGATGAGCCGCTCATGGTCGGTGCGAATGCAGTGGCAAGCGCCGCCCAGCACGCGGCTCAACACAGAAAAGGTGTAGCGGTCAGCCGCCAGCTGCCGGAAATCCCGTTCATCAACCCTGTGATCCATCCTGTTTCCTCCTTATCTATCGGCAATGCTTCACAGAATGCAGAAAACCTCCGCAGGTTCAAGCCATGCGGAGGTTTTCCATTCTATCCGTTTGTTTCAACGGTTTCAGCAGATCTCCTGAATCCAGCCTTCGGGAGCTTCGATGGTGCCCATCTGGATGCCCCGCAGGGTATCGTACAGCTTCTTGGTGATGGGGCCCATCTCGGTCATGCCGGAGGGGAAGTTGATTTCCTCGCCATGGTTGACGATGCAGCCCACGGGAGAGATCACCGCAGCGGTGCCGCACAGGCCGCACTCGGCGAAATCCTTGAGCTCATCCACACGAATCTCGCGTTCTTCGGTTTCCAGACCCAGATACTTGGTGGCAACCTCCAGCAGGGAACGGCGGGTGATGGAGGGCAGAATGGTGGAGGACTTGGGAGTGACCACCTTGCCGTCCTTGGTGATGAAGATGATATTGGCGCCGCCGGTTTCTTCCACGAAGGTATGGGTGGCGGAATCCAGATACAGGTTCTCATCGTAGCCCTGCTCGTGGGCATCCACGATATTGTACAGGCTCATGGCGTAGTTGAGGCCAGCCTTCACGTGACCGGTACCATGGGGCGCAGCGCGGTCCAGATCGCTGATGCGCAGCTTCAGGGGCTTCACGCCGCCCTTGAAGTAGGGGCCCACGGGGGTGGCGAAAATACGGAACTCGAAATCATTGGCGGGCTTCACGCCGATGACCGGGTTCTTGCCGAACATGAAGGGGCGCAGATACAGGGAAGCGCCGGTGCCATACGGAGGCACCCACTTGGCGTTGGCGCGCACCACCTGCACCACGGCATCCACAAAGCGTTCCTTGGAGAAAGTGGGCATCTTGAGCCGCTCGCAGGTATCAATCATACGCTGGGCGTTCATATCCGGGCGGAAGCATACAATGCGACCATCCTCGGTGGTATAGGCCTTCAGACCCTCAAAGCAGGTCTGGGCATACTGCAAAACGCAGGCGCATTCGCTCATCACGATCTCGCTGTCGCTGGTGAGGCGGCCTTCGTCCCACTTGCCGTCCTTGTATTCGGATACATAGCGCTCATCGGTCTTCACATAGCCAAAACCGAGATTGCCCCAATCCACATCTGCCTTCATCATGGTAACATCCCTCCTGAAAAAACGCGCGCCGCCGGTTGTTTCGGCGGGCGTTTTGGTTTACCCAAGATTATAGGCTTTCGGGGGAGTTTTTGTCAATGCCAGCCCCTTAACGAAAACAAAACCGAAACAATCAGGAAAAAATGCCGTCTGAACCCTTGACGAAATCGGCTTGTGGGCATACAATAGTGTATAGAACAATAGGATATGGATAGTTCACGATGTCAGTCAGCTGCAAACAGCTGTGTTTCCCCTATCTTTCATACGATTGCGCAGGTCTTTCCATACAATTCCTGCTTTCGTTTCGTGTTTTTCTCTTTCAATACCCTGCTTCCACTGCCGGAACAGAATGGATTTTCTGCCCCCCGGCTGATGATAATCCTGGTATCATTCATCCCGCCCGCCGGTATGGAAGAACCGGCAAGGCACGTTGCCCGTCAACTTCGGCGGAAGAAAGGAGGCGTGCATGCATCTCATCTCTCCCGCCGCAGGCATCACGAACGGCGGCGCGGCGTAACCCCTATTCCCCATTGGTGATCCCAATACAGTTATCAAATTGAAGGAGTGACCCCTCCCATGATGAACAAAAAGCAATGCGTTGCCATGCTGCTGGCCGGTGGTCAGGGCAGCCGTCTGGGCATTCTGACAGCCGACGTGGCTAAGCCCGCCATCCCCTACGGCGGCAAGTACCGCATCATCGACTTCCCCCTGTCCAACTGCACCAACAGCGGCATCGATGTGGTGGGCGTGCTGACCCAGTACCGTCCTTTGGCCCTGAATGCCTACATCGGCAGCGGCTCTCCCTGGGATCTGGACCTTGCCCACGGCGGTGTTTACGTGCTGCCCCCCTACCAGACCGGCAAGAGCGGCGAATGGTATTCCGGTACCGCCAACGCCATCTATCAGAACCTGCAGTTTATTGAGCAGTTCGACACCGATTACGTGCTCATCCTCAGCGGCGACCACATCTACAAGATGGACTACAACGCCATGCTGAAATTCCATATTGAAAACGAAGCCGACTGCACCATCGCCGTGCGCGAAGTGCCGTGGGCCGAAGCCAGCCGTTTCGGCATCATGAACACCGGCGAAGGCAACCGGATCGACGAGTTTGAAGAAAAGCCCGCCAACCCCAAGAGCAACAAGGCCAGCATGGGCGTGTACATCTTCACCTGGGACAAGCTGCGCAAGTACCTCACCGAGGACGCCGCCGATCCCAAGAGCTCCAACGACTTCGGCAAAAACATCATCCCCAATATGCTGAACGACGATCAGCGTATGTTCGCCTACGACTTTGAAGGTTACTGGAAGGACGTGGGTACCATCGAGAGCCTGTGGGAGGCCAATATGGACCTTCTGGAGCTGCCCATGCCCATCGACCTGTACGATAAGAAGTGGCGCATCTATGGTCGCAACCCCGGTCTGGCCCCCAGCTTTGTGGCGGAAGGCGGCAAGGCCATCAACAGCCTCATCACCGAAGGCTGCGAAGTGTACGGCACCGTGGAGCACAGCATCCTCTTTGCGGGCGTTACCGTTGAAGAAGGCGCCAAGGTGGTGGACAGCGTGCTGATGCCCGGCTGCACCGTCAAGCGCGGCGCAGTGGTGCGCAGAGCCATCGTGGCAGAAGCCGCGATCATCGGCTCCGGCTCCGAAGTGGGCGAAACCACTGGCAACATCGCCGTCGTGGGCGACCACGTCACCCTGCCTGCCGGCGCCGTTGTAAAGGCCGGCGAGCAGCGCGCACAGTAATCCCTTTGCCTATCAACCACAAAGTGAGGTACTATCATGAAAGACGTAATGGGTGTTATTTACACCGGCGAAAAAGATGATTTTCTGCGGGATTTGACCAAGGTGCGCGCCATTGCCGCCATGCCCGTGTGCGGACGCTATCGCGTGATCGACTTCATCGTTTCCAGCATGGTCAACAGCGGCATGCGCAACGTGGGCGTGATCATGCAGAAGAACTACCAGAGCCTGATGGACCATCTTGGCAGCGGCAAGGAATGGGACCTCCATGGCAAGAACGACGGCCTGTTCATCCTGCCTCCCTTCCTGAATGCCGATGAAAACAACGGCGTTTACAAGGGCTCCATCGATGCCCTGCACTCCAACATGGGCTATCTGCGCCGCAGCCGTCAGGAATATGTGCTGCTCACCAACAGCCTGATCGTTTACAACGCCAACTTCACCGACGCTTTTGACAAATTCAAGGCAAGCGACGCGGACATCATGATGCTCTACACCCGCAACCCCGCCATGCAGCGTGCCAACTACGGCGCTTATCTGGACGTGGATGCGGACGGCGTCATCCGTGATGTGGAAGTGGATCCCACCAAGCCCAAGTACGAAAACACCAGCATGGATATCTTCCTGATGAAGAAGTCCCTGCTGCTGGAACTGGTGGATACCGGCGCTGCCCACCGCTACCACGAGCTGCTGGGCGACATCATCCTGCGCAACGTCCGCGACAATGGCATGAAGGTAATCGGCTACGAGTACACCGACCTGTGCTACCGTCTGGACAGCGTGGAGAACTACCTGAAGTTCAACATGGATTGTCTGGATCCCGATATCCGTCATCAGCTCTTCCCCGAAGACCGCCCCGTGTACACCAAGGTGCGCGATCAGCTGGCTGCCCGCTACATGGAAAACGCCAACGTGATCAACTCCATGGTGGCTGACGGCAGCCTGATCAACGGCACTGTGGAGCACAGCGTGCTCTTCCGCGGCGTGAAGATCGGCAAGGGCGCTCACGTGAAGAACTGTATCATCATGCAGGACGGCGTGATCGAGGACGGCGTTTATCTGGAGAACTGCATTCTGGATAAGAACGTATTCATCAAGGCGGGCGAGAAGGTCATCGGCACCAAGTATTACCCCGTCTGCGTTGACAAGGGCGGCAAGATTCTCTAAAATATTGCTTTGACCCAAGAAAGCAACCAAGGAGGAGTTCCCCATGAAAATTCTCTTTACGGCAAGCGAATGCGTCCCCTTTGTCAAGACCGGCGGTCTGGCGGACGTAGTGGGCGCACTGGCTCCCGTGCTGAGCAAGCAGGGCCATGACGTTCGTGTGATCCTGCCCATGTATACCGCCATCGACCAGAAGTATCAGGCCGATATGGAGTTCCTGCTCCACTTCGACGTGCAGCTGGGCTGGCGGCGGCAGTACTGCGGCGTGCAGATGCTCAAGAAGGACGGCGTGACCTACTACTTCCTGGACAACAAGTACTACTTCGGTCGTCCCTATGTGTACGGCCTTGGCGGCGACGAGTACGAGCGCTACGGCTTCTTCTGCCGTGCCGCCCTCAACGCCCTGCCCCTTTTGGATTTCCAGCCCGACATCATCCACGCTCACGACTGGCAGAGCGGCATGGTGCCCGCCCTTTTGAAGATCCAGTACCAGCATCTGCCCTTCTACGCCAACATGCGCACCATGTACACCATTCATAACCTGCAGTATCAGGGCATTTTCGGCATCAAGGAAGTGCAGGATGTGCTGGGTCTGGGCGATGACCTGTTCACCTCCGACAAGCTGGAATGCTACGGCTGCGCCAACTTCATGAAGGCCGGTCTGGTGTACAGCGATGTG
>JAGBAU010000125.1 GCA_017938785.1 Clostridia bacterium | reverse complement strand
GGCCACGATGATCGCGCCGTAATTGCGCTCGATGATCTCATCCTGCTGGTCAAACTTGATGGCGCCTGCGGTGCAGTTCTTTTCGCAGATACCGCACTTGCCGGTCTTGAAGTGAATGCAATTTGCACTGTCGATGACGGCGACGTTCGGGATGGCCTGGGCGAACGGGATATAGACCGCGCCGCGGGTGTTCAGTCCCATGTTGAATTCATTCAGGCCCTTGCGGGAAGGACACTTTTCCGTGCAAACGCCGCAGCCGGTGCACTTCACTTCATCCACGAAGCGTGCCTTCTTGCGGATCTTGGCGGTGAAATTGCCCACGAAGCCGGAAACGTTTTCCAGTTCCGCATAGGTGATCAGGTTGATCTTTTCGTTCTGGGCGGCGTCTACCATCTTGGGAGTCAGGATGCAGGCCGCGCAGTCCAGGGTCGGGAAAGTCTTATCCAGCTGGGCCATGCGGCCGCCGATGGTGGGAGACTTTTCCACAATATCGACTTCATAACCGGCCTCTGCCACATCCAGGGCGGTCTGGATGCCGGCGATGCCGCCGCCGATCACCAGCGCGCGCTTGGTCACGGGGCTGGTGCCTGCGGTGAGGGGTGCGTTGCGCAGAACCTTCGCAACTGCGGTGCGGGCCAGGATGATGGCCTTCTCGGTTCCCTCGGGAATATCCTTGTGAATCCAGGAGCACTGCTCGCGGATGTTGGCGATTTCCACCATGTAGGGGTTCAGGCCGGCCTGCAGCGCGGTCTTGCGGAAAGTCGCCTCGTGCATGCGGGGAGAACAGGAGCAGACCACGATGCCGTCAAGATTGTATTCCTTGATGGCGTTGCGGATCATGCCCTGGCCGTTTTCCGAGCACATATACTGGTAGTCCGTGCTGAAGACAACGCCGGGTTCCGACTTCATCGCCTCCGCGACGCGCTTAACGTCTACGGTTGCGGCGATATTGCTTCCGCACCAGCATACAAAAACGCCAATTTTCTGCATGTTCGTTGTCTCCTATCACTTATTGTACTTTCGCATTGCGGTTACGATGGCCTGCTGGGGAAGTTCGGGATCCAGAAGTGCAGGCACATCGTTTGCGGTCATGTGGCTCATGCCCTGCTGGCGGACAACCGCCAGGCGAACCGCTTCCACCAGCTTGGCCGGCTCCACGTTGCGGGGGCAGCGCTCGATGCAGGCGAAGCAGCTCAGGCACTTGTAGATGCCCTTCGATTCTGCCAGCTTCTCGATATCGCCCTTGAGCACCATGGACACGAACTGATGGGGATGGTATTCCATTTCATCATAGGCGGGACAGGTGGCGGAGCACTTGCCGCACTTCATGCATTTGCGGGGATCCACACCGCTCATCCGGAGGATCTGTTCTTTCAGGAATTTGTTTTCCATTATGCTTCCTCCTTCAGGCCCAGGGCTTCAGCGAGCAGCTCGGTGAAGTACTTGATGGGCAGCTTGGTGTCGGTGGCGTTGTGGGCCAGGTTGTACAGGCACAGGGGGCAGGCGGTGATCATCATATCCGCGCCGGCTTCCTTTGCGGAGGAGAGGATGACCTCTACCCTCTTCTGCGCAAATGCCTTGTCTTCCATGGCCATGTAGCCGCCGCAGCATTCGTTCTTCTGGCTGTATACCACCGGAGTTGCGCCGATGGCCTTGATGAAGTCCTCAATGATCTTCGGATTCTCGGGATCGTCGAAGGCCATCACATTGCTCGGACGCAGCAGCAGGCAGCCGTAGTAAGCGGCAATCTTCACGCCCTTGAGGGGATTCTTGACAGCCTTCTTCAGATTGTCAAAGCCCACGGTGTCGCGCAGCATCTCAAGGTAGTGCACCACATTGGCTTCGCCCGCGTAGGGCTCATCCAGCTTCAGGTAGTTGTTGGCACGGGTGCGGATGTATTCATTGTTCTTCATGTCATCATTGACACGCTTGAGCACATGATGGCATGCGCTGCACAGGGTGAGCACATCCTGGCCCTTCTCCTTGCCGGCGTTCAGGGCACGCACGGCGGAGAGCTTGGTGGCGATTTCATCCTCTGCCTGAGGATAGACTGCACCGCAGCACTGCCAGGCTTCGATCTCCTGGAGTTCAATGCCGAGCGCCTTTGCAGCGGCTCTTCCGCACTGATCCAGTTCCTTGGCCTTGGTGCTCAGCGTACAGCCGGGATAATAGCTGAAAGTCATCTTCTCTCTCCTTTGCGGCGCTCAGGCCTGCGTAAAATCGATCTGTGCAATGACGCCCTTGAGAACATCCGCGCTGTGACGCAGCTTGTCGACCTCATCGGGGGTCAGCTCCGGCAGCAGGGTACCCTTGACGCCCTGGCCGTTGACGATGGTGGGAATGGAAATGCAAACATCTTCAATGCCGAATTCGCCGTGCATCATGGTGGAGACGCACAGGATGGAATCGCTGCCGTTGAGCAGGGTCTTCACAATATCGCATACGGATACGGAAACCGCGTAGAAGGTTGCGCCCTTGCGCTGGATGATCTTGCCGCCGGAAGTACGGATGTAATTCTCAATCTCATCCAGGTCCAGCTCCGCGGCGAAGTCCTCGCGATAGTTGAGCTGGTCGCGGTAGTTCTTCAATGCCACAGTGCCGATGCTGGCGGAATTCCACGGCACGAAGGAGCTGTCGCCGTGCTCGCCCAGAACGTAGGCGTTGACGTCCTTCTGGTTGATGGACAGGTTCTCGGCGATGCGGGTGCGCAGGCGTGCGGTGTCCAGCAGGGTGCCGGAACCGATGATCTGCTTCTCGGGCAGGCCGGAAATCTTGCAGAACGCGTAGGTGAGAACATCCACAGGATTGCTGACGAAAACGTAGATGGCCTTCGGCGCATACTTCACGATCTGGGGCGTGATGGACTTGAGGATGTTTACATTGATCTGGCACAGCTCCAGGCGGGTCTGGCCGGGCTTACGGGCAATGCCGGACGTGATGATTACGATATCGGAATCCGCAGCGTCCTCATAGCTGCCGGCGTAAATCTTGCATGCGCCCAGGAAGGGAGTGCCCTGGCGGATATCCATGGCCTCGCCCAGCGCCTTCTTGGTATTGACGTCGATCATGACGATTTCAGATACCAGGCCCTGCACCGCAAGGGTGAAGGCGATGGTGGAGCCAACGCTGCCGGCACCAATAATCGTTACTTTATTTCCCATATTCGCACCTCCGAATGATAAATAACCATCTAATTATTGCTTTATTGGTCTTACCAGTAATATTGTAACAGATAGCGCCCTAATTCGGGTTAAGCTATATGTAGAATTATGTTATGTATATATTATTGTCAAATTCTTAAATTTACATTCTGTTCCATTTTTCTATAATCAAATTATATTTCAAATATAAATTAGGCTTATTTGAACATTTTTAGTTAGGTCAACCTATCAAATATACAAAAAACAAAGTCCGACCATTTCAGTCGGACTTTGTTAAGAATTCGGTCATTCCACGATCAATTCTTCAATCACGGCGCACATCTGATCATACTTTGCCTCCACATCCTCCAGAAGTTTCATCTGTGCATGGGCGCGGATGAGGTTGTGTTCAGGAGAACGGACCTTAAAATACAGGTCGCCATCGATGTAGTCGGTGAGGAAGCGCATGGCCAGCTCGCAGGTCATGATCTTCACGCCCAGGGGCAGCATCTTCATCTCATTTTCGGTCAGGGAACCCTTGACCTCGGAGATAAAGCCCCTGGTAAAGGCGCGGAACAAATCCATATCCAGGGCAATTTTGGAGGTGTCCGGCTCATCCTCGGCAGCGGTGGATGCGCCGAAGCGAACTGCATCGCCGTAATCATAGAGCACAGAACCTGGCATGACCGTATCCAGATCGATGACGCACAGGGCCTTGCCGCTGTCCTCATCGATCATAACGTTATTCATCTTGGTATCGTTGTGGGTGACGCGCAGCGGGATTTCATCCCGCTCGATCATGCCCACCACCTGGCTCATCATCTTGCGACGATCGAAGAAGAAATCAATTTCCTCCTCCAGGAAACGCACGCGACCGCCCTTATCCTCTGCAACCGCAGCCACAAAATCATAGAAGCGCTTGCGGGTGTTGTGGAAGTTGGGGATGGTTTCGTAGAGCTCCTCCGCCGGAAAGTCGAAGAGCATCTTCTGGAATTCGCCGAAGGCACGGCCGCATTCCTGGAAGTGTTCCAGCTTTTCGGGACGGTCATAGGCCCTTGCGCGGTCGATGAAGTTATAGGCACGCCAGCAGCGGTTCTCGTTGTCCTTAAACATCCAGGTACCGCCCTTGGTGGAAACCAGGCGCAGCACGCGGCGGTCGGGGTTCTCCCCTGCTGCCAGCACAGCTTTTTCGATATGTGCAGTCACCCGGGACATGTTGCTCATGACCTCTTCGGGCTTCTTGAACGCGTAGGTATTGATCTGCTGGAGTATGTATTCCTTCCGGCTGCCGTCCGGCTGGGCGTAATACAGATGGAAGGTATTGTTGATGTTGCCGGACATCAGCTCCTCAACATCCGTAAACCTGCCCTCGAAGCGGAATTGCTTGAGAACATGCTTAATGTCATTGTAAACCATAATTTCCCTCCTTACGGGGGTTGGGTATGCTTAGAAGATGGCGTCTACGAACTGCTTGGCGTCGAAGGGCTGCATATCATCCAGCTGCTCGCCCAGGCCGATGTAGCGCACGGGCAGGCCCATTTCGCTGCGGATGGCCACGGCGATGCCGCCCTTGGCAGTGCCGTCCAGCTTGGTGAGGATGATGCCGTCCAGGTTGGCAACCTCGCCGAACACCTGAGCCTGGGCCAAACCGTTCTGGCCGGTGGTGGCGTCGATGACCAGCAGGGCCTTGACGGTGGCTTCGGGATATTCGCGCTCCACGACGCGGCTGATCTTCTTCAGTTCCTCCATCAGATGGGCCTTGTTGTGCAGGCGGCCGGCGGTATCCACCAGCAGAATATCTGCATGGCGGCCCTTGGCGGCCTGGATGCCGTCGAACACGACTGCTGCGGGATCGGCGCCTTCCTTCTGCTTGATGATCGGCACCTCGGCGCGCTCCGCCCACACGGTGAGCTGCTCGGCTGCGGCTGCACGGAAGGTATCCGCTGCGCAGATGATCACGCGACGGCCCATCACCTTCAGGCGGGAAGACAGCTTGCCGATGGAGGTGGTCTTGCCCACGCCGTTCACGCCGATGACCAGGAGAACCATGGGGCTGTCCAGCTTCATGGGCTCGGCCTGCAGGATGTCCACCAGGATGTCCTTAAGCACTTCGCGGGCCTTGGCGGGATCGCCGATCTTGTCGGCCTTGCACTTCTCCTTCAGGCGGTTCACGGCCAACTCGGTGGTCTTCATGCCCACGTCCGCCATGATCAGGATATCGGACAGATCCTCATAGAAATCATCGTCCAGTTCCTTGTAATTCTCCACCAGTTCGTCCATGCGGCCGGAGAAGATCTCGCGGGTACGGCGCATACCGGCTTTGATTTTATCAAAAAGTCCCATAGTATTCACTCCTTATAGATACGGATAAATCCGTTATGCTTGCTGCAATGCTTCGTTGAGCTTTACAGATACGGTTCGGGAAACGCCCTTCTCCTGCATGACCACGCCGTAGAGGGCGTCGCATCTCTCCATCGTACCCTTTCTATGGGTGATGACGATGAACTGGGTGTTCTGGGAGTAGCCCTTGAGGTAATCGGCATAGGTGTCGATGTTGGCGTCATCCAGCGCAGCCTCGATTTCATCCAGCACGCAGAAGGGCGTGGGCTTCAGGTCGAGGATGGCGAACAGGATGGCGATGGCCGTCAGCGCGCGCTCGCCGCCGGAGAGCAGCGAGAGCATCTGCAGCTTCTTTCCCGGAGGCTGGGCAACGATTTCGATACCGCAGTTCAGCGCATCCTTGGGATCGGACAGGCGAAGCTCCGCCGTGCCGCCGCCGAAGAGCTTGGTGAAGGTGCGGGCAAAGTTCTGGTTGATCAGTGCAAACTGGGTACGGAACTGCACGTCCATCTGCTTTTCCAGATCGGCGATGATGCCCTCCAGGTCCGTGCGGGCCTTGATCAAATCGTCGCGCTGCTGGGACATCTCAGTGACACGCTCCATGGTGCGGCGGTATTCGTCCACCGCGGCCACGTTCACCGTACCCATGGCGCGGATGCGCTGGCGGATGGCGGTGATGCGCTTTTCGGATTCGGTGAGCTTGAAATCCTCCTGGCGGAAGGGCTCCGCGGTGGCAAAGGTCAGCTCGTAATCCTCCCAGATGCGGTCCTGGATCTGCTTGTACTCGCCCTCCACGCGAGCCAGCTGCAATTCGGACCTGTGGTGACGGTCGCTGAAATCATCCAGTCTTGCACGGATGGCTTCGATGTTATCGGTGATTTCCTGCAGCTTCTTCTGTGCGCCGGTACGCTTTTCATCCTCGACGCCGAAATCGCTGCGGGCAATGTCCAGGTTCTTTTTATTGGCTTCAAGGCTGGCGATGTCGCTCTCCAGAACGGCGGCATTCTCTGCCAGTTCCTTCTCGCACTTCTCCAGCTGTTCCTCGGATTCAGAAAGGATGCGCTCAGTATCCTCAATCTGCTGGGACAGGCGATCCTTGTTGGCCTGGTTGGCCTCCAGGTCGCGGCGCTTCTCAGCGAGGGCAACACGTCCGTCGGAAACGGCTTCGCGCAGGGTTTCATTCTGGCCCCTGCGGGTGAAGATTTCCTCCTGGAGCTTTTTGACCTCCTCCTGACGGCTGCCGGTGGACTGCTCCGCATCCTCCTGCTGGCTGTCCAGACCGGTGAGCGATGCGGAAACATCATCCAGTTGGGCCTTCAGGCGCTCGCGCTCGGCTTCCACGCGCTCCACGCGCTCGTTGTTGGTAGCCTGTTCATCCAGCGCCGCTTTGAGCAGTGCATCCGCGCGTCCGCACAGAACCTCCTGCTGGTGCAGGGCGTCGAAGAGTTCGCCGCGCTCCTTCTTGAGGGAGGTGCGCTCTTCATCGAGACCAGTGTAGATTTCACGAAGCTTGGTCAGGTCCTCGCCGATGGAGGCCAGCTTCTTTTCCGTCTCCTCGATCTCGCGGGTACGGGAGAGCAGACTGGTCATGCGGCTTTGCACGCTGCCGCCGGTCATGGAACCGCCGGAGTGCATGACGTCACCCTCCAGGGTGACCAGGCGCAGCTGGTAATGGGATGCACGCTGGATGGCGATGCCGCTGGTCAAATCCTCGGCAATGACGGTTCTGCCCAGCAGGTTGTCCGCCACGCCCTGATACTTGGGATCAAATTCGATGAGCTCGGAGGCCACGCCCACGCAGCCGGGCATGGCGAGCACCTGCCTCTCCTGCTGGGACAGGGTGCGTCCGCGCACGGAGGAGATGGGCAGGAAGGTTGCGCGGCCGAAGCGGTTGGCGCGCAGGTATTCGATCATGCGTTTGGCGTCCTCATCGCGGTCCACAACCACGTTCTGCAATGCGCCGCCCAGCACCATGTCGATGGCGCGCTCCAGCTTCGCCGGAACGTGGATAAGGTCCGCCACTACGCCGTGCACGCCGGAATCCGGATTGCGCCGGGCCTGCATGAGCACCTGTTTGACGGAATTGTTGTAGCCTTCGTAATCGCGCTGCATTTCGCGCAGCAGCTTCATGCGGGAATCCGCGCTCTGGCGCTGGCTCTGCAGATCGCTCACCTGGGCGGAGAGAGCCTGCAGGCGGTCATTCAGGGCCTGCACGCGCAGGTTATGCTCGTTGGTCATTTCCTTGAGCTCGGCCTTGCGCTTTTCTTCTTCCTCCAGGCGTTCGCGGGCTTCGCGCACCTGTTCATTCAGGGAATCCACGCCCGCCTGTTCGCGCTCGCGGTCCCCCTCCATATTGGTCAACTGATTCTCCAGCGCAGTCTTCATGGCGCTCAGGCGCGCGCGCTGGGAACGCACATCGCCCAGGCGGTTCATAGCCTGGATGATCTGCTGCTTCATCTGTTCGGACTTATCTTCGATTTCGGTGAGTTCACGCTCAGCCTTTTCCAGTTCGCCTTCCTTATCGGACAGGGCGGCCGCCAGGGTCTTGACGTCCTCCTCATCCTGGGCAATCTGGACGGTGAGCGCCTCGATGCGCTCGTACACGCCCTCGCGTCCGCGGCCAGCGGCGTCGCGCTGCTCCAGCAGCCTACCCCGCTCCTTTTCGCCGGCGGACATGCGCTCGCGCATGACGCGCACCGCGCCCTCGCCCGCTTCCACCTCGCGGATGAGCTCCTGAACCCTATCGCGCTTTTCGGCGGTGATGGCCTCCAGGCGCTCCAGCTCCTGCTGGCATGCTTCGCGGGCGACGCCGGCTTCCTCCAGTTCCTTGTTGGATTCGAGGATGGCTTCGCCCAGGTTCTCAACGCTTTCCTTCAGCTCCCTGATGCGGGCTTCATAGCGCTCGGTGCGCATAAGGAACACGTTCAGATCCAGTATTTTGAGTTCATCGCGCAGGGCAAGATACTCCCTTGCCGTCTCGGACTGTTCCTTGAGGGGCTCGATGCGCTCCTCCAGCTCGGTCAGGATGTCCTCCACGCGGTTCAGGTTGTTGGTGGTATTGTCCATCCTGCGCTGGGCGTCCTGCTTGCGGGCCTTAAACTTCACGATACCCGCAGCCTCTTCAAACACCTGGCGGCGATCCTCCGACTTGGCGGAGAGCAGCTCGTCGATGCGGCCCTGGCCGATCATGGAATAGCCGTCCTTGCCGATGCCGGTGTCGCGGAACAGATCCACGATATCCCTCAGGCGACAGGCTGCGCCGTTGATCTTGTATTCACCCTCGCCGCTTCTGTACACGCGGCGGGTTACGGAAACTTCGGCAAATTCGATGGGCAGGGAGTGATCCTCGTTATCGAAGATCAGCGTCACCTCACAGAAGGAGAGGCGCTTGCGTTTTTCCGTGCCGCCGAAGATGACATCCTCCATCTTCGCACCGCGCAGGGATTTTGCGCTCTGCTCGCCCAGAACCCACTTCATGGCGTCGGCAATATTGCTCTTGCCGCAGCCGTTGGGGCCCACGACGCCGGTAATTCCGTCTTCAAATATGATCTCCACGTGGTCCGCAAAGGACTTGAATCCGTGGATAATCAGTTTCTTCAGTCTCAATTAAGACAACGCTCCCATTCTTTTGAGTGCATCCCGCGCGGCAGCCTGCTGCGCGTTCTGCTTACTGGTGCCCTGGCCGGAGCCGAGCTCCGTTTCCCCTTCCATCACGCGGTAATAGAATACCGGCGCGTGGGGCGGGCCTTCCATGGAAATAAACTGGTAGACAGGCATGCTGCCGTTCCGCTGCAGAAGCTCCTGCAGGCGGCTCTTTGCATCCAGATGATCCTTCAGCACCTCGGGGCGAAGTTCATCCTTCAATGCCAGCGCAATGATGCGCACGGCTTCATCAAAACCACCGTCGAGATACACGGCGGCAAGCACGGATTCCAGCACGTCGCACAGGATGGACGGCTTGTTGCGTCCGCCGGAGCGTTCTTCGCCCACGGACAGGCGCAGGTAATTCCCCAGTTCGAGGCGCTGTGCAGCGCGGCAGAGGGTTTCCTCGCGAACCAGGAACGCGCGGATGCGCGTCAGCTTGCCCTCGTCTACCTCCGGAAGTTCAAAATACAAATGTCGGCTGATCGCCAGCTCCAGCACAGCATCGCCCAGGAATTCCAGGCGCTGATAGTGCGGCACATGATGATCCCCCCCGAAGGAGGGATGCGTCAGTGCCGTATCCAGCAGTTTGGAATCTTCAAAGCGATAGCCGAGC
>JAGBAU010000124.1 GCA_017938785.1 Clostridia bacterium | reverse complement strand
TTCTTGGTGGTCAGGAAGTAGTTCTTGGCGGTCACGCCGCCCAGGCTCTTGTCATTCTCCAGGCAGTCCTCGATGGTGCGTGCGGGGGCATGCTCCATGGAGGCATATTTTATGCCCAGCATATCCAGCCGGGCATAGACAAGCCTTGCGGTTTCGGTCACAGCTGTCTCAGGTCCTTTCCTTCCAGTTCATAGGTGACGGTGTGGCTGCTGCCAAGCAAACGGGAAGCCACGCGCTCGCCGTAGTGGGCCATGATCTGGTCGCGGGTCATATTGGTGGCCACGACGGTGTGGCGCTTGGCGGCCAGGCGCTCGTTTAAAAGGGTGAACAGGTATTCCACGGTGATGTTGCGCATCATGGGCTCGCTGCCCAGGTCATCGATGAGCAAAAGCGGCGCGTCGATGAGCTGCTGGAAGTTCTGTTCATCTGCGGAATTGGACAGGTGCTGCTTGCGCATGGCCTCGAACATGCGGTAGGCGGAAACGCGCAGGGCGCTCTGTCCCCGGGAAATCACCCGCTCATAGATGCAGTTCAGCAGGAAGGTCTTGCCCAGGCCGCTGGTACCGGAGAGCACCAGGTTCAGGATGCGCAGGTTCGGGAACTTATCGGCGAACTGTTCGCAGCGGTCGCGCACGTTCAGAAGCAGCGCGCGCTGGCCGTTTTCTTCGGGGATATAATTGGGGTCGAAGGTATCGAAGTTCTGCTCGCGCACGCCGGCCATGCTGCCGTCCTCAAACTGCTTCATGCGCAGGTTTTTTTCGAAGCACTCGCAGAAGCGGCTGGGGGCTTCGCCCACGTAGCCGGTATCCCTGCAAACCGGGCAGCGGTAGTGCAGATCCAGGTAATTCTCCGGCAGGCCCGCCTTCACCAGGCGTCTGCGGATTTCATGGTTGTTGAAGATGCCGCGCTGCTTCATCTGCTCGGCGGCCTCGCGGCGGGCGGCTTCGTCCTCCAGGGTGAGGATGCGCTTGAGGGTTTCAAGAGCCAGGCTGGCGTTTTCCTCGCGCATGCGGGCAATCTCCGGGTCGATGCGCCCGGCTTCCTCGATGCGTGCGTCCAGCGCCTGCTCGTTTTGTACGCGCAGGGCCTGGTACTCCAGCAGCAGCTCGCGGATGCAATCAGAACGGGTCATATGTGTTCACCTTCCGTTTCGGGCCCTTATTCCAGGCTCTTGGTGGGGTCGCTGTAGGAATTCTTGCCGTAGGTATCGTCAGTATCGCTGCGCTGGCCGTAGTTCGAATGGCTGGCGGCGGCAGCGGGGGCTGCGGGCTTGAAGGCCGCATGCTGGGCCTTGGCGGCTTCGGGGGTGGTGATGTTGGCCTTGTGCCATTCGGTGAGCAGCTTGTCCATGAAGCGCACCGGAACCCGGGTGCCCCGGGCGCATTCGGCGGCGCAGAGGATCATGTCCATGGTATACTTCTGCTTCCAGCCCTCGTAGCGGTCCAGATCGTCCATGGTGGGGCGGCGGGTGAGGCCTGCGGTTTCCAGAAGGGAGCGCACCTCGCGGGTGGCCTGCTGCATGTCGCTGACGTATTGATCGGCCTGGGCGCGGGTGCGCACGCCGGCCTTGCCCCAGTTGTCCAGCATCCATTCCAGATCCTCGAAGCTGTTCTTGCGCTTGCGGGCGCACTGCACGGCGGCCAGCAGCACGGCCTCGGGCTCGAAGCCCTTCTCCAGAAGGACGGTGTAGGCGCGGATCTGGTCCGGGGTGGGCACGGTGTTGCTTGCGCCCAGCTCCTTCAGAATCACCTTCACGGTTTCGAAGTGCTGGCCCTCGCCGGAATCCACCTTCGCCTTCAGGATGGCGTCCAGGTAGGCGATGGACGGGGAGCGGGCCTTGGTGGTGTGGGCGCAGGCGGCCAGCACGTCCTCGGTGCTCAGCTTCCAGTCGTAAATCCAGCGGCGCACGCAGTCCAGCTCGTTGGCGGTGGGCTTGCGGGAGATGGCCAGCTGCTTCATCACAGCGCTTGCCATGGAGTAAATCTGGTCGTTGTAGGCGATGGCCTTTTCCACATCCGCCAGGGTGCGGATGCCCCGGTCGGCCCATTCCACGGCGCGGGCATTGGCGCGCTTGAACACGGCGTCGGGCTTGCGGCCGCCGGGCTTGTTGAATTCATATTCCAGGATGCGCAGCGCGGCCTCCTGTTCAAAGCCCATCACGGTGAGCCAGTCGTTGGCTTTTTCGTAGTGGCGGGGAGAGAGCAGCTCCGTTTCGCCGAACAGGTCCTGCAGCCGGGAATTGTATTCCCTGTACCTGTAGAAATCCGTATCGATGCTGGAGACGGACACCAATTTATCGCGGATGGGGCGCATGGCGTAGGCGGCGGGCCGGTCGCTCAGCTTCTCCACCAGCCCCTGCTGTTCCCAGTAGTGGAAGGCGTTGTACACGGCGTCCTCGTCCATGTGCAGGGCCTTGGCCACATCGGCGATATCGCCGCCCAGCTCCGGGTGAAGGCTCAGCATGCGCGCATAAAGGTATACGCGCAGGAAGCCGTCCGGCGCGGTGGGCAGGTATTCCAGCAGGAACATATTCTCAATGGAGGTGGAATCGAACATGGCCGAATCCTTGGAAAAGCTGCAAAACGGCATAATTCTCCCTCTTTCGCATAGATACATAAATCATAGCATAAACGAAGGAAAAAAACAATAAAAAAGGGCCGCTGCATTTTGCAGTGGCCCTGCGCCCGTCAATGGGTGGGAAAGCCCAGGGAAATCATCATGGCCTCGGAAACCTGCTGCATCACATCCGGCTTCAGGGAGCCGATTTTCTCCCGCAGGCGGCGCTTATCCAGGGTGCGGATCTGCTCCGCCAGGATCACGCTGTCCCTTTGCAGGCCCGTGCCCGCGCATTCCACCGGCACATGGGTGGGCAGGCGGGTTTTGTTGAGCTGGCCGGTGATGGCCAGGACGATCACCGTGGGGCTGTAGCGGTTGCCGACGTTGTTCTGCACCACGAGCACCGGGCGTATGCCGCCCTGCTCCGAGCCGACCACCGGATCCAGACAGGCGCTGAACAAATCGCCGCGCATTATCATGGAATCACGCTCCGCATAGAGGGTGTGGTGCATACTATGCGGAAGGGGACGGCCGGGTGCGCTTATACCTCTCTCCATGGCTACATCACCAGCGTTCCGCTGTCCCGGGAGATCACCTGCATCAAATCCCGCTCCACGCCGGTCTGGGCGTCCACATACACCAGGAAGTCCCCGGAGGAATCGGATGCGGCGATCTCGTAGCAGAAGTATTCGGCCCGGTTCTGGGGGATGATGCACAGCCGCGCGGCGTTGGCCTTCAAACGGGGGCTGATGCGCAGCATGGCCTCCTCGGCGGTGATGGCCGGGGCGGGGATGCTGCGCTCCCGGTGGTTGCGCAGGTAGTTGTGGGCGTCCAGGCCGATTACCTGCCCGGTTTCCATGGACAGCTGCAATTTGAGCAAATCCGGATACAGCACCACGCCGTTTTGCACCGCGGCGAAGTTGATGGTCAGTATGCCGCCGTAGGCGGAGTAATAGCTCATCTCCATGGAGCCGTAGCCCCGGGAGATCAAAAACGCCAGGGCCATATCGCACAGCTGGTCGGGGGTGTAGTTCACCTTGTCCACCTCCGTCTCCGGCAAAAGGTAGAGGATGTGGCCGCCCGGCTTGGTCACGCCTGCGCTGATGGAAACGCCGCCGCTCACCACCCGGAACTCATAGCAGTCCACATCCGGGTGGCTGGAGCCGGTGAACGTGATTTCCTCCACCGGGATGAAGGCGCGCAGCCGCGCTTCAGCCTCGGCCTGGGTGAACTCCTTTGCGCCGCTGAGCATGGAGTAATCGCCCACCGCCTCGCCGTCGGAGAAGGGGCCGTCGTACAAAAGAACCGGGTACTGGGCGGCGTCGCCAGTCAGGGGATAGAGGGATTCCCGGCCGGTCTCGGCGTAATCCTCCGCGTCGAACACGGCTTCGCCCCGCTCATACCGCTCCAGCAGCTTGAGTAAGCCCACCGAGAATTTGGCCGCGCTCTCAGAGAGGGTCTCCATGGCGGCGTAATCCTCCTCGGATACGGTTTCATTCGCGGCGATCTTCGCGGACAGGGTTTCTGCGAAGTCCTCCGCCTGGTTGATGAACTTGATGGTGGCGGATATGGTCTCCTCGCCCAGGGGCAGAAGCGCCAGGTTGCCCGCCGCGCCCTGGGTCTGGCGACTGATTTCGCCCAGCAGCACCTGCATCTGGGCGTTGTCGCCGGCCACCAGGAGCTTGCGGTAGTTGGCGGATATGGCCTCGGTCAGCTCGCAGGTTTCATAGAAGGCCTTTTCGTAGACCGCGCTGATGCGCATCTTCGCCGCCGTCAGTTCCTCGGATTTGGCGATGTTCAGGATGATCATGCAGCTGAGCAGCGCTGCCAATGCCGCCACGGCGGCGCGCATCCAGTTTCGTTTTGTCATGGGTTGTCCCTCCTCAGATGGCGAAGGAATGCCGCCCGATCACGGTTTGAACCGTGCGGGAAAAGATCCACTTGTCCACGGCGGTCTTGGGATTGTAGTAATACAGGCAGCCGCCGGTGGGGTCCCAGCCGTTCAGGGCGTCCAGCGCGGCGCGGATGCAGCTGGAATCCGGGGTGTTGTTGATGGAGCCGTTGTCCACGCAGGTGAACGCGCCGCTCTGGTAGATCACGCCGGACACGGTGTTGGGGAAGGAGGAAGAGGCCACCCGGTTCAATATCACCGCCGCCACGGCCACCTGGCCCTTGTAGGGCTCGCCCCGGGCCTCTGCGTGCACGCACTTGGCCAGCAGCCGGTGGTCGGAGGACACAAATTTCGCCGAAGAAGCCGAAGCCGCCTTCGCCGAGGACGAGCTCTTCACGCCCGACAGGGTCACGCCCAGCGCGGCGGCGGTGGCGGGGCCCACCTTTCCGTCCACCGGGAGGCCGTTGCGCTTCTGGAACAGGCGCACAGCGTTGCGGGTGGCCTCGCCGTAGCGGCCGTCGGCGGTGCCGTCCAGGTAGTCGTACTGGATGAGCCGCTTCTGCACCTTCACCACATCATCGCCCCGGGAGCCAACCTCCAGCACGGCCGCTGCCCGGGCGTCCATGCACAGCAGCATCAGCGCCAGCAGCAGGCAGGTCAGTTTCTTTCTCATCCGGCCCAGCCTCCCATCTTTGCCTTCAGCCAGGCGAGGACGCCCCGGGGATTGGGTTCATCCGCTGCATCCTTTTCATTGAAGGTGCACAGCGTGGGGTACAGGATGCACCACCAGTTGTGGCCCTCGCCCTCGCCGATGGTGATGCGCAGGGCCCGGTATTCCCCGGCGGGCACCAGGGTGCTTGCGTAGATGCGGTCCGGGAAGGCGAATACGCCCGTCTCGGCAGCGATGCCGCCGTTGTAGCCCAGCTCCCGGGCACGGGATGTGCAGGCGGCTTCGAAAGCATCGACGTGTTCCTCAAGGCGCATGTAAGCGGTATCCGCATCGGGCGCGTCGCCGATGCAAACCTCTGCGCATCTCAGGCAGGTATCCCGCAGTTCCAGCTTCAGCGCCTGGGCATCGGGGCTGTCGTCCGCAGCCACCACATGCAGCCGCACCAGTTCATTTCTATCCTGCGCCAGTGCGCCGCCTGTGAGCAGCATCATGCACAAAAGCGCACAAAAAAGCCGACGAATCAAGATGAAATTCCTCCTTTTCGGGAAAATCTGTCTCTATCGTCGGCGGATTCTGGTGTTTTTATGCAGCTCGGGGCGCAAAAAACCTCCCGTGCGGGAGGTGTGTTGTTTATTGGGGAAGGTCCATCACCAGCTGCCTGTAGCCCAGCTCCTCGAAGCCCACGCCCCTGTACAGCTTTTCAGCCCGGGCGTTGTCGGGCTCGATTTCCAGGCGGTACCTGGCTGCGGGGGCAATTTCCTTCAGCTCTGCGAAGAAGGCCTTCGCCATGCCCCTGCCCTGGAATTCCGGCAGCACGTAGATTTCGTCGATCCATACGGCCCTGCCGCCGGCCTCCTGGCTCCAGGTGTTCACCAGCAGCGCGTAGCCGGCGATCTTGCCGTCCGCTTCAAAGATCAGGCAGGTCAGGTAATCCTCCGATCGCATCATTTCGTCGAAGGCGCGCACGAAATATGCATCCGGCACGGCGTGCAGCACGGCCTCGGAATGGTAGAAATCGTGGGCCATCTGAAGGTAGGTTTCCCGGTCGGCGGGGGTGATTCTGCGTATCATAAATATGTTCCTTTACTCAATTTCGCTTTCGCCGTCGATGCCGCCCCTGAGCGGAATATCCAGCGGCACATGCTCGCCCCGGCGGCTGTGGGCGCGCTGCACCTGCAGGGCATGCTCCATGGAGACGTCGCTGCTGGCGCGGATGCGGCGCATCAGCATGGTGACGATCTTCTCCATATCGCTGCCCTCGGAGTAGTCGGTCTCCACGGAGAAATCCGCACGGCCCTGCAAGAGCAAATCGTCGGCCAGCTCGGTCTTGCCCGGCTCATGCACGGCGATGGCGAAGCCGCCCTTCTGCTTGGTCATCTTCATGCAGGGCACGTCAGTGAGCCCGTCGGCGATGTAGATCATATTGCTGAAAGGGATGCGGCGCATGTATTCGGGGGTGAAGGCGTTCAGGTCCCGGTCGTTGGTCACGTCCAGGATGCCCTTGTTGATGCGGAAGAGGTACTGGGTCTTACTGGTATAGTTCACCGCGGATGCGGGCCAGACCGGCCAGCCGCTCTCGTCATAGTAGAAGGATGCGGCGAAGATGGCCTTGAACTCGTGGCCGATGCGGCTGCCCTCGATGATTTCCTGCTGGCCGGAGGAGATGATGTAGTGCTCCACATCCACATCCAGCTTATTGCCGATTTCGCGGATGCGCCTGAACCAGCTCTCCACGCCGGGGAAGAATTCCACATCCCGGCCGAGAGAACGCAGGGTTTCCCGGTTGAGGGTCATGTTGCCCCTGGCCATGTGCTGGATGAGGTAGAGGTAGGTGAGCACGCCGTCCATCTGGGTCTTCTGGGAAAATTCCCCGCAGGCGCCCCAGAAATCCTTCGGCTCCACCTTCATACCGGGCAGGACCGTGTATTCCTGCATGTCCTTGGGGGATAGGGTGTGGTCAAAATCGTAGATCAGTGCAACGATGGGTCTTGCCATGGGCAAACCTCCTAAACGAAATACGTAGGGCGCACCGCTATGTGCGCCCGCGGGCGGTCACATAGGATGCGCCCCTACGTGCATTTGTTTTGTTATGCTGCGTTGTCGCCCACCGGAGCATTCACGGCCTCAGCAGGCTGGATGGCTTCCGTGGTGGGTTCGGGAGTGGGCTGTACGGTGGGCGCCGGGCTGGGGGTTGCCGCGCCGGGCGCATAGGGTGCATCGTCGGCGTAGATGGCAGCCTGGGTGGCGCTGTCGGCAATGCCGGTGGCGTTCAGGCCCACGGTCTCCTGGAACATCTTCACGGCGGTCTGGGTCTTGCTGCCGTAAACGCCGTCGCGGTCATCGTTCAGGTAGCCCAGGTTGTACAGGCGGACCTGCAGCTTCATAACGTCGTTGCTCTCGTCGCCCTTCTGCAGGTTTGCATAGGTGATGGGCTCGACGGTGGGCTCGGGCGTCTGGGTCTGAACGGTGATGGTCTGGCCGTTGATGACGGCGGTCAGCTCAGCTGCGGAGGTGGCGGCCTCCAGCTGCTGGATGGAAGCGTTTACGATCTGCCATCTGCCTTCGGAATCTTCAACGGCGGTTTCGCTGCCGCTGGTTACGGACAGGGCGTCCATGGTGATGGCGCTTACGATGTTGTCCTGGATGGCCTGCAGGGCGTCAATGAACATCTGGTCGTTCACGGCAGGCTCGGCGGGCAGCAGGGCGTTGATGGCGGCCTTGCCCTCCTCGAGGCTTGCGGACATACTCAGTACGCCGTCGGTGGTGTACTTGGTGATCATGCTGTTGATGTATTCACTGTCCACGTGGCTCTTGACCAGGGCGATACCCTGCTCGTACAGGGTTTCGCTCACGCCCTCAATGGGAGCGGAGGACTGGTTGCCGCGGATGTGGCCGACCCAGGTGATGATGCCGAATACCAGTGCGGCAACCACCAGCAGGGCGATCACGATCTTCACGATGTTGCCCACGCTGAAGCGGGGAGCGCGGTAATCGTCGTACTGCTCGTCGTCGATGTCGTCGAATACCTCGCTGCTGTCGGCGTCGTAGCCTTCCTCGGCTGCGTAGTTCTCGTCGCCTTCGGCGTAATCATCGTAGACGGAGGAACGGCGGCGGGAGGTGGCGCGCTTGTTCTGGTTGTCCTCCAGCTTGCGGATGTAATCCGTAACGTCCTGGGAGATGCCTGCGCGGCCGGTGGACTGGATGGGACGGCTCTTGAACTGGGAGCGGTCGATCTCCTCCTCGGGCTTCAGATCCTCGTCCAGCTCGTTCAGGGCCTCCTGTGCAGTCTGGGACAGGGGAACGCCGGGGGTGAAGCCGGGAGCGCTTTCCTCCTGAACCTCCTCCTCGGGGCCGTTCACGGCTGCGCGCATATCGCGGCGCACGCTTTCCGGTGCGGAAGCGCCTTCATAGACCGGACGGTAGGTGGTGCGGCTGTCAACCTCGCCGCCCTCCTGGGATGCATCCTTCATGCTGGTGTAGGTGGTGCGGGTATAGTTGTTCAGCGCCTCGAAGGTTTTCTGTCCGGGCGCGATGGTGAACTGTGCGGAAGTGTACGGGATGCCGCCAAAACGGTTATCGCCGATGGGCGCCTGGCAGCTGGGGCAGATGGTGTCTGCCGGATGGATGGTTTTCCCGCATTTCGAGCAAAACATAGCATGTCCTCCTCTTTTGTTCCTGTGTTTTGCCACGAATGAGACATAGAAACACATAGAACCATTCTAGTTTACATGATAGATTGGTTCTATGTGTTCGTCAAGAATATTATTATGACTTTCCTTGGACAATTTAAGTCTAATTTGAAAAATGATCAGAATGGACAATATTATCCAATATATACCGGCGGATTGCACTGGGCGCAGGCGCCCATGCCTTCGCCCATGGCCTCGCGCACCGTGAGGGCGCGGCGGTTGGACTGGGTTCCGCAAACGCTGTCCTTGTGGTAGTAACGCGCGCCCTTGCCGTATACGCAGTACACGGTGGTGTCCAGGATGGCCTGCTGTTCGGCCATGTAGGCGGCGTTGTCCTGGGTGGGCTCGGGGGTCACGATGCCGGCTGCGGCGTCGCGCTCCGCCTGCTGCTGGGCCAGCAGCTGGTCGATGTTGGACAGGGCGGTCACCACGCCGTCGTCCGGGGCGATGGTGGCGGCCACGGGCGCCACGGGCATAGGCGCCTCCATGTTCATATCGGGCGCGGGCATGACCAGCGCAAAGAACAGGGCCATCTCCAGGGTGGCGATACAGGTGAGCAGCATGCGCCCCCTCGTGCGGAACACGCCCTCACGCCACAGGTAGATCAGCCCGATGGGGGGCAGCAGCAGCGTGAGCACCAGGCCCGTCAGGGCGCGGTTGCTCTTCTTTTCGCTGGGCATGTCCATATTGGGGGTGTATGCGCTGGAACCGGAATTTGAGCGTTCCTTCATAAAATCAGGCTTCCTTTCGCTCGGCCAGATACTTTTCAAGGGCCGTGGCCAGCTGGTCCGGGCAGGAGGTGCCTGCGCGGCACTGGATGCCCTTGAGCCGGGAAATCACTTCATCAATCTTCATACCCTGAACCAGGCTTGCAACGCCCTGGGTGTTGCCGGCGCAGCCGCCCACAAACTCAACCTTGGTGAGCACATCGCCGTCGGCTTCAATCAGGATCCACTGGGAGCAGGTTCCGCGGGTTTTATACTGAAACATGGTCAAATTACCTCCTGAGTATATACAATCTTATTATACGTAGATGATCGGCCAAAGTCAAGCGGGGGGAAATACTGCGCCGGGACTTGAAATTGCAGGCAAATGGTTGTATTATGTAAGGTAGGAAAAAACGGTTATTCAACCATTATCAAATAGGAGGCAACAACATGAGCATCGTAAAGAAATCCTTCGGACAGCTGCCCGACGGCCGCAAGGCGGACCTGTATATCATGACCAACTGCGCAGGCAACTCCGTTGAAATCACCAATTACGGCGGCATCATCCGCGCCATCAACGTGCCGGACAAGCACGGCAACGTGGGCAACATCGTGCTGGGCTACAACGATGTCAACGGTTACGTACCCCTGTGCGGCTACCTGGGCGCCCTGATCGGCCGCGTGGGCAACCGCATCGCCGGCGGCGAGTGCGAAATCGAAGGCGAAAAGATCGTCCTGGCCAAGAACGAAAAGGGCAAGAACCACCTGCACGGCGGCAACCTGGGCTTCGACCGCAAGTTCTGGGACGTCATTCCCGTTGAGGGCATCTGCGAGGACAGCCTGATCCTGAAGATCGTTTCCCCCGACGGCGAGGAAGGCTATCCCGGCACCCTGAAGGTACAGGTCACCTACACCTGGACCGATGAAAACGAACTGGTTCTGCGCTATGAGGCCGTTTCCGATAAGGACACCCTGTGCAACCTGACCAACCACTGCTACTTCAACCTGGAAGGCGAAGCCAGCGGCGAAACCGTTCTGGACCACACCTTCGAGATCAACGCCGATACCTTCACCGTGGGCGATGCAGACCTGATTCCCACCGGCGAACAGCGCGATGTAACCGGCACCAACTTCGATTTCCGCAAGCCCACCGTGCTGCGCGACGTTATTGCCAAGATCGACGAGGACGAGCAGCTCAAGGCCGGCAACGGCGTGGACCACAACTTCAACATCAACGATCCCGAGGCAGGCCTGCGCTTCGCATCCGAGATCATCGCTCCCAAGAGCGGCCGCGTGATGAACGTGTTCACCGATCAGTACGCCGTGCAGCTCTACGCCGGCTGCTGGCTGGAGGGCGTCAACCCCGGCTCCTGCGGCCGCGTATACCAGAAGTACGAAGGCTTCTGTCAGGAAACCCAGCTGCCCCCGGATTCCATCAACCACGATAACTTCCCCCAGGCCGTTCTCTACGCCGGTGAGAAGTATGACTACACTACCGTGTTCTCCTTCGATGTTGTGGAGGACGAGGAGTAAGCTTCAATTCTACGTTTAAAGGAGTATTCAACCATGGAGGTACGCACCCGCTTTGCGCCCAGCCCGACCGGTTATATGCACCTGGGCAACCTGCGCACCGCGCTCTATACCTATCTGTACGCCCGCCGCTGCGGCGGTAAGTTCATCCTGCGCATCGAGGATACCGACCAGGAACGCGAAGTCGCCGGCGCCATCGACGTCATCTACAATTCCCTCAAAACTGCCGGCCTCATCCACGATGAAGGTCCCGATGTGGGCGGCCCCTGCGGCCCCTATGTCCAGTCCCAGCGCAAGGACACCTACATGCCCTATGCCAAGCAGCTGGTGGAATCCGGCCACGCCTACTATTGCTTCTGCACCAAGGAGCGCCTGGAGGAGGCCCGCGCCGAAGCTGAAAAGAAGGGCGAATCCTTCAAGTATGACAAGCACTGCCTGCACCTCTCCAAGGAGGAAGTCGAGGCCCGTCTCGCCGCCGGCGAACCCTTCGTCATCCGCCAGAACATCCCCACCGAGGGCAAGGCCGGCTTCGACGATGTGATCTACGGCCGCGTGGAAGTGGACTGCTCCACCCTGGATGACAACGTGCTCATCAAGGCGGACGGCCTGCCCACCTACAACTTCGCCAACGTCATCGACGACCACCTCATGGGCATCACCCACGTCATGCGCGGCAACGAATACCTGTCCTCCGCCCCCAAGTACAACCTGCTGTACGAGGCGCTGGGCTGGACCCCGCCGACCTACGTGCACCTGACCCCCGTCATGGTGGAAGGCACCCTGCGCGATAAGAAGACCGGCGTCTACACCATGCAGACCGATGAGGACGGCAACCTGGTGCTCGACGAAAACGGCAATCCCATCAAGGCCATCGTAAAGCGCAAGATGAGTAAGTCCCAGGGCGACCCCTCCTTCGAGGACCTGTTGGCCGACGGCTATCTGGTGGAAGCCATCATCAATTACATGGTGCTGCTGGGCTGGTCTCCCCGCGGCGAGCGCGAATTCTATACGCTCAAGGAGCTGGAGGAAGTGTTCGACCTGGAAGGCCTTAGCAAGAGCCCGTCCTTCTTCGATTCCGTGAAGATGAACTGGTTCAACACCGAGTACATCCGCAAGCTTTCCCCCGAACAGTACCTCGAGCACGCCACCCCGTGGCTGGCCAAGGCCCTGGATCCCGAAAAGTTTGATTTCAAGCGCCTGGGCGAACTGCTGCAGGGCCGCAACGAATACTTCAAGCAGCTGCCGGATATGGTTGCATTCCTGGCCAAGATGCCGGA
>JAGBAU010000123.1 GCA_017938785.1 Clostridia bacterium | reverse complement strand
CTACCCGTAGGTTTCCAGAAATTTCCATTTTTCCGCGCGTTTGGTTCGCGAGGGATATGATGGCGTCGATCTTTTCGGCAGCCAAATCCCGTCCGGCAATCTTCCGGATGGCGCGGCGCAGGATGGCTTCATCTTCACCGCCGCAGAGCCGGATTCGCTGTCCGTAGGGGCCGCGCTCCAGCTGCTTCTGCAGGAAGGCGCAGCTCATGCGCTCCAGATAATCGCTTTCGATGCGCGTGAGCCGGCCATATCTTGCGATGGCAGCTGCCGCTGATGGATAGCTTTTCTCAATTTCGGGCAGCACATGCAGGCGAAGCGCGTTTCGCGGATTGTCGGAAACCTGGTTGGTGGCGTCCTCCTGCCAGCCTATGCCCGCTTCTTCCAGGAATTGCATGAGCGCTGCCTTGGGCGTTTCCAGCAGGGGACGGTACAGATCGCCGCTGATGCGCGCCATGCCGCATGCGCCTTCGGGACCTGCACCCCGCAGCAGGTGCATCAGGATGGTTTCTGCCTGGTCGTTCAGGTGATGGGCCAGGGCGATGAGATCCGCACCGCATTGCTGCTTCGCCCTGCGCAGGAAATCATAGCGGATTTCCCGGGCGGCGGTTTCGAGGCCCTGTCCGCGCGCTTGGGCGAGGGCGGGCACATCGATTCTTTCTTCGATTAAAGAAACTTCCAGGGAGGCGCAGAGCTTCCGGCAGAATGCGGCGTCTTCATCGGCCTGGGGACCGCGGATGCCGTGGTGAAGGTGGGCGGCAGTGACCTGTAGGTTCAGTACATCCCGCTGCATGCACGCCAGTTTCAGCAGCGCTACAGAATCTGCGCCGCCGGACAGGGCGACCAGCAGATGCTTTGAACGCACATCGTCAAAGCGGATGTTTTCCACTCCAGCTGATACCATGGCACACTCCTCCACTATATTCTATTATTATAGACGTTTCGTTCCTCAAACGCAACAGTTTTTGGGCAAATTTTGGTTTACAGATGCTTCAAAGCGGTTAAAATCCTGCTATTGTTGGCAAAAAGAGGGGAAATGTTCGCCTTGACGATGTTTCCTTACGCCCCGCGCCAGCCATTGCCAGCATACCGGATATTTGGCAGCATGGGTGTTTTTTCGCCGGGAGAAAATGACCCTGCGATCGCGTTGGAATCGCAAATCGGACGGGGGATGATGAATATGAAGGAGTGGAAGAAACGGACATGGATGCTGGGAACAGCGGCGGCGTTGGCACTTACGCTGGGCTCTCCGCAGGTGCAGGCCATTGGCGAATTGCCGGACAAGGTATCATTGACGGCGGGCAGCAATACAATCCTGAGCTTTGCGCTGCCGGTGAGCGCCAGGCTGGAGTCAGGGGATACCCAGGCCACGCTCACGAAAATGGAGGATGGTGTGGAGATTTCCGCGGGGGGCGAGACCGGCACGGCGAAGCTGTTCTTACGCCTACTGGGACTGGTGCCGGTGAAACAGGTGGATGTGGAGGTCAGCGATGAACTGCGGCTGATTCCCGGCGGCAAAAGTGTGGGCATTGCCATTGAAACGGAGGGACTGGTGGTGGTGGGCGCTTCCGACCTGGGCAACAGTGCCAGTCCTGCGCGGCGGGCAGGACTGAAGCCGGGGGACATCATCACGCAGGTGAACGGCCAGGATGTGCGTACGGCAGAGGAATTTGCGGCACAGCTTCATCCAGGTGAGACAGAAGTACTGACGGTCCGGCGCGGAGATGAAACCATCAAATTGCAGCTGGTTCCCGGACGGGATCCCCGGGATGGCTCCACGCGCATCGGCGCATGGGTGCGCAGCAGCACTGCAGGGGTGGGCACACTCACCTTTGTGAACCCGGAGACCGGTGAATTTGCGGCGCTCGGGCATGCCATTTCAGATATTGATACCGGCGTGACTCTGCCCGTTGCCGAGGGCGGCATCTATGAGAGCCGCATCGTGCAGATCAACCGGGGAGAGAAGGGCCTGCCCGGTGAGATTGTGGGTGATTTTATCGGTGAAGCACAGGAGATCGGCGAAATTACCGACAACAACGATTTTGGCATCTACGGCGCTTCCTATGCGGGGAATGTGGAGGAATTGCCCTATGCGGAAGGCTTGCCCATCGGTACCCGGAGCCAGATGCATACCGGCCCTGCACAGGTTCTGACCACGCTGGATGAGGAGGTACAGGCCTTTGACTGCGAGATTGAACACATTGAAAAGTCCGGCTCGGACGGCATGCGCTCCATCGTGGTGCACATCACCGATGACGCGCTGATCGGGCGCACGGGCGGCATCGTACAGGGCATGAGCGGCAGCCCGATCATACAGGATGGGAAGATCATCGGAGCGGTGACCCATGTGTTTGTGAACGATCCCACCCGGGGCTATGGCGTAGGCATCGAAACCATGCTGGATGCGGCGGCATAAGGCGAAGGCAGGAGCGCATGTTCCTGCCTTTTCCGATTTACTTTTTTTTACAAAATGGTATAATACATATAACTATGCGGTTGTCGGAGGTTTCATATGTCTGAGACGGTAAACCGGAAGCATGCCTATTTGATTGTAGCACACCATAATTTTTCTCAACTGCAAACGCTCATTCGATTGCTGGATGATTCCCGGAATGATATATACCTGCATGTGGATAAGCGGTCGGCATCCTTCCAGCCCGAGAGAATCCGGGCCCGGCATTCGCAGTTGACGATCATTGACAGGATTTCGGTGAACTGGGGCGGACACAGCCAGATCGAGTGCGAATTGAGGCTGTTGAAGGCTTCTGCCGCAAAGCGTTATCAGTATTACCATCTGATTTCAGGTGTTGATCTGCCGGTCAAGACGCAGGATGAGATTCATTCCTTTTTTGACAGTGCCTTTCCGAAGAATTATATCGAATTTGATGAAAAGGCCAATCAAACCGGTTCGTTTTCCTATAGGACAAAGTATTACAGGCTTTTGCAGGATTACATCGGCAGAAACACCGGCTGGAAGATTGAGGTGTTGAAAAAGCTGGAAAGAAATCTGCTGCGATTCCAAAGGGTAACCGGTATTCGACGGAAGCAGCATATTCCGATTTATAAAGGGACCAACTGGTTCAGCATTACCCATGAACTGGTCGAATATCTGCTTGGCGAGGAGAAGCTGATCAGGAAGCAATTCTATTATTCGGTTTGTGCGGATGAGGTTTTTCTGCATAGTGTGGCGATGGCTTCTCCTTATCGCGACAGCATCGTTGACAACGCATTGCGGGCGATTGACTGGAAACGCGGAAATCCATACGTATACAGGGAGACGGATGTTGATGAGCTCCTATCCTCGGAAGCTCTCTTTGCCAGAAAGTTTGATTGCAGGGTCGATCGTGCCGCCATTGACAAAGTGGCTGCCGCTTTAACCCGGGATACAGCGATATAAATTAAGGAGCGCAGCTTCGTTTGAAGCTGCGCTCCAGGTGTTTTTGGATTACCGGATGGTGCTTGCACGGCGGATTTTATAGCCGTTGTTCTTGTAGTTGGAAACGGCGCGGATGGATACGGATACCGTGTTGGTATACTTGGTGCCGCCACCCTGCTCCAGAATGACCATCTTTTCCTTGGAAGCATCCGTGTAGTACAGGAAAATGATCGCGTGCTTGTAGCTCTTGTTGATCACATCGCCGGGACGCAGATCCTTCCAGTTGGATATGGTGGTGTAGTAGCTGGCCGATCCGATTTTGCTGGTGTTATCGCTGGCGCGGGAGCTGTTCAGCCCCCAGGTGGCCATGGAGGCGAAGGAAGAACAGTCGCTGCCGGGATACTGACGGTTTCCATACTTCGCACCGTTCATCAGATAGTAACCCTTGCCGCTGTCGGTGTAATTTCCGCTGGAGCGCAAATTGGCGGGATGCCAGGTGCGCCGGTTCTGCGTATAGGGAACTCCGTAGTATACGGTTCCGGGTTTGAAGTTCTTTTTACCGCCTTCGGAATACTTGGAGGACCAGTACAATTCCTCCGTCTTGGTCATCCAGGGGAAGAGATACATTTCAAATCCGCGGTCGATGATGGCCTTGCGCCGGGAATAAACGGTATTGTTGATGACGCCGGAGAGCAGCAGATCCTGCAGCTCATGGTATGCAGATTCGCGCACATTGCGGATCTTCTGCATGTTGGCGTCGATGGACGAAGTGCCGGTTTTTTCATCGGGCATGATCAGGCATCGGCCTTCGGAGGGCACGATGATTTTGAAGCTGGCCGTCAGCGAAGGATTGCGGGTGGACTTCACCTTGATCGTGGAGACGCCCGATGCAAGAGCCTTCATTTCGCCCGTAGTTTCATCGATGGAAATGACCTTCGGAGCGGAGGAGGTCCAAACCAGTGCGGGAATGGCCGTATCCGGGAAGATTTCAACCTTCGGCTGGTAGCTGTTGCCCTTTTCCAGGTAGCTGGGCGGGGTCTGGGTCAGCTTCATGGTCTCCGGATAGTAGGGATCCACAACCCAGATGGTCACCGTGGCGGAAAGGCCGTTGTGGGTGGTTACGGTTACAACGGAGGAGCCGCGCATAATGGGCGTTACCTGGCCGTTTTCATCGATGGTGAAGATGCCCGCCTTCTTGATCTTATAGCTGAGCTTGGTGTAGCAGCCGTCGGGCAGGATGGGACACAGGGTTAGGCTTTCGTCCACGTTTACGGAGAGCTTGTCCGTACCGAAGGAAATCGATGTGGGCGCCGGCTTTACCGTGATCTGCTGATCGGTGTATACGCCTTCCACATAGGTGGAGGCGCGCACCGTAGCGGTGCCTTCCTTTACGGCGGTGAGCTTGCCGTTTGCATCCACCGTTACCGCATCGCCGGAAATAACCTCATACGTCAGGTAGGAATGGCTGTTTTCGGGGGAGAGCTGGGTAGACAGCTGTGCCGTCATGCCCACGCCCAGCACTTCAGGCATGCGCATGGAGATGGCCTGGGGAGCGGGAACCACAGTGAGCTCGGTGGAAGCCGTCTTCTTGTTATGGGTGGTTACGGTGATGGTGCTCGTACCCTCGGCGAGGGCAAATACCACGCCGTCATCCGCTACATGCGCAGTTTCCGGGTTGGAGCTTGCGAATGTCATGCTGGTGCTGGAGCCTGTGGGGATGGTGGTCTTCAGCTTGATGGCTTCGCCTACGCCCAGCACCAGGGGAGAGGGCGCGACTTTCACGCTGGTGGGCACCTTGCGGATGCGCAGGGTGAACTTGAAGCTCTTCTTGTTGTGGGTGGTCACGGTGATGGCGACCGTACCGATTCTCTTGGCGGAGATCAGGCCGCTTTCACTGACCGTGGCATACCTGGTGTTGCTGCTCTTGTACTTAAAGGAGGTGACACTGCCCTCATCGATCTGCGGATCCAGCTGCAACTTATCGCCCAGACCGATATTCTTGGAACTGAAGGGCAGGGAGACGGCGCTGGGAGCAGGCTTGACCTCGACGTCCGTATAGGCCTCTACGCCGTCCACATAGGTGTAGGATACGATACGGGTGACGCCGATGGCGTTTGCAATGATCTCACCGGTGGCGGGATCCACGCTGGCGATCTCCGGATGCTCGCTGCGGTAGTGGATCGCGCCGGCACTGCCTTCGTTGAGCGTGGCTGCTACCTTATCCTTCATACCTACGCCCAGTACCAGAGAGGGCTTGTCTGCAGTGATAGAGGTGGGGGCATCCTTTACGGTGAAGCTCAGGGTGTGCTTCTTATTGTTGAAGGTTTGGGCCGTGACCTGGGCTTCACCGGGCAGGTAGGCATTGAGCAGGCCGTCCGCCTGTACTTCAAGGATGGTCCTGGTTTCCTCGGAGGAGGAGAAGGTAACCTTGCCTGCGCTGCCGGAGGAGAGCTTATAGCCCAGCTGTATGGTTTCGCCTGCGCCCAGTACCGTGCGCGGGGAAACAATCTTCACGCTGGTGGGGGCCTTGCGGACGGTTACCTTGAAGCTGCCCTTCACACCGTTGTAGGTGGTGACGGTGATGGTGGCGCTGCCGGCCCTCTTACCGGTAACCACGCCGCTCTTGCTGACGGAAGCGATCTTGCTGTTGCTGGAGCGGTAGCTTATGCTGCATTCAGCGCTGCCTTCCTCAAAGACGGGGATGAGCTGCAGCTTTTCATTCAGGCCGATTGCGCTGCGGTCCGCCGTCAGGCGAATGGAGGTGGGCGCGGGAAGCACGGTGACCGGGAGCGTGCAGCTTTCGCCGTTGTAGGCAGCAACCGTAATGTTGGCGGTGCCCGCTTCCCTGGCCTTTACAAGGCCGGTGGAGCTTACCTCGATACAGGCGTTGTCCGCCGTATAGGTGTAGCTGCACATCGGGGAAGTATCCACGCTGGGAACAAGCTGGAAGCTGTCACCCTGGCAGATGCGCTTCTGCGTTTCCGGAAGGGAAACGATGGTGGGCGCGGGATTGACGGTGAAATCCATGGTGGTGGATTTTCCGTTGTAGGTGGTGGCCGTAATGGTGACCGTGCCCGGGGTGAGGGTGGTCAGAAGGCCGTCCTGGGTGACGGTGGCCACGGCGTCATTGTTGCCGCTAAAGCTTGCGCTGCCGGATGCGCCCGCGGGGAGCTTATACTTCAGCTGGGTGAATTCACCTGCGCAGAAGATGTTGCGCTCGGCAACGATGCTTATGCTGGAGGGCGCCTTGCGGACGGTGATATTAATGGTAGCCTTTTTCTTGTTATAGGTTTCGGCCGTGATGGTGACGGTGCCGGCCCGCTTGGCGGTGATCTCGCCGCTGGCGCTTACACTGGCGATGGTACTCTTGCTGGAACGGTACCTGATGGTAGCGGCGCTTCCCTCGGGTTCCAGAATGGGGGTGAGCTGAAGCTTCTCACTGAGGCCGATCTTGGTGCGCGGGGCTTTCAGGGAGAGCTTGGTGGGCGCGGGAACTACGGTGACATGGCAGGTGCCGGGCACGCCGTTGTAGGCAGTGATGATGATATCCGCAGTGCCGGGCTGGTGGGTAGTAATCTTACCCTTTTGATCTACGGTGGCGATGGATTCATCGCTGGAGGAGTAAACGACCGAGCCTACGGAACCTTCGTTCAGGGCGTAGCCCAGGGTATAGCTGTCCTTCGCACCGATGGTGACGGATTCCAGAGCGGGAATCACTTCGGCAGGAGCGGGCTTGACCTCCATATCAATGCTGTGCTTCTTGCCGTTGTAGGTCTCGGCGGTGATGGTGGCCGTGCCTTCTGCAACAGCGAACAGGTTGCCGGTGGGATCGGCAAGGAGAATATCGTTGTTGGAGGAGGAGAAGGTGACGATGCCGGTGCTGCCGGAGGAGAGCTTGAAGCCCAGCGGGAAGTATTCGCCCACGCCCAGAGAAGTGCGCGAAGCAGTGATCTTCACACTGGAGGGCGCCTTGCGGATGTTGATCTTGATGGCGGCCTTCTTCTTGTTGTAGGTTTCGCCGGTAATGGTGACGGTGCCAGCGCGCTTGCCGGTAACCTCGCCGCTGGCGCTTACGCTTGCAACAGAAGAATTGCTGGAGCGGTACTTGATGATGCCGGTGGATACGTCAGGCTCAAAGACAGTGGAAACCTGGACATGTTCACCGATGCCGATGCTGGTGCGCGGTGCGCTGAGCTTGATCTTGCCGGGGGCGGGAACGGCGATGACCTTGCAAACGGCATTGACGCCATTGAAGGCCTTTGCGGTAATTTCCGCAGTACCGTTGCTGTTCGGATCGGCCAGGCCATCGCTCTTGACGGTGATCTTGCCCTTTGCGTCCACGGTGGCAATGGCTTCATTGGAGGAGGAGAAGCTCACTGCACTGGCGGAGCCTTCACTCAGGGTATAAGTCAGGCTGCGGCTGTCGCCCACTGCGATGGTGACGTCTTCGAAACCGAGGACGATATGGGTGGGGGCAGGCTTGACTTCGATATCAACGCTGTGTCTCTTCTTGTTGAAGGTTTCGACGGTGATGGTGGCCGTGCCCTCCTTCAGGGCGTTCAGGCTACCATCGGGGGTGGCGAGAATCACTTCATTGTCGGAAGAGGTAAAGCATGCTGCGCCGCGGGCGCCCGTATTCAGGGAATAACCCAGCTGGATGGCTTCACCCAGACCCAGGGCGCTGCGCGCGCCGGTGATCTTTACGCTGGAAGGCGCCTTGCGGACGGTGATCTTGAAGGTGGCCTTCACACCGTTGTATGCGGTGGCGGTGATGGTGACGGTGCCGGTTCGCTTGCCGGTGACCATGCCGCTGCCGTTCACGCTGGCGATGGAGGCGTTGCTGGACTTATACCGGATGGTGCCTGCGGTGCCTTCAGGTTCCAGAGTGGGAACGAGCTGTATGGTTTCCTTGAGGCCGATGCTGGTGCGCGGATTGCTCAGGGAAAGCTTGGTGGGTTCGGGAACGACGGTTACATGGCATACGCCGGGAACGCCGTTGTAGGCGGTGATGGTGATGTCCGCAGTGCCGGGCTGGTAGGTGGTGATCTTACCGCTCTGATCCACGGTGGCGATGGTTTCATCACTGGAGGAGAAGGTAACTGCGCCTGCCGCGCCGTCGTTCAGGGAATAGCCCAGGATATAGCTGTCCTTCGCGCCGATGGTGACAGTTTCTGCGGAGGGAATCACGTCGGAGGGAGCAGGCTTGACCTCGATGTCAACGTTGTGCTTCTTGCCGTTGTAGGTAGTGGCGGTGATGGTGGAAATGCCTTCCGCGACTGCGAGAACGCTGTCCTCGGAATTGAAGTGGAGGACGTCTGTGTTGGAGCAGGAGTAGGTGACGAGGCCTGCGCTGCCGGAGGAGAGCTTGTAGCCCAAGGGCAGGGTTTCGCCTACGCCCAGGGGCGTGCGTACGCCGGTAAGCTTCACACTGGAGGGCGCCTTCTTGACGGTGATCTTGATGGTTGCCTTTGCACCGTTGTAGGTGGTGGCGGTGATGTTGGCGGTGCCGGATTTCTTGCCGGTGACTACGCCGTTTGCATTCACTGTGGCGATGGAAGTATTGCTGGATTTATACTTCACCGCACCGGTGGCATCGTTCTCAAATACAGGGGTAAGCTGTACCTGTTCACTGATGCCGATGGTGGTATATGCGGTGCTGCGCTTGGCGGCGAAAAGATGGGGGACGATTTCAAGCTTGAAGCTGGTCGGCGCAGGATAGACGATTATCCGGACGGAATCGCTCAGGCCGTTGTAGGTTGTTGCCGTGATTTCAACGGATTCATTTTCGACGAAAGGATCGCCGGAACCGGTGTAAGTCTGCTTGAGGGCGGTAATCTTGCCATTTTGATCAACGGCGATGCATTCTTCGTTGGAGGAAGAGAAGGTGACGACGCCTGCGCTGGCTATCTCAGCATCGAAACCGCCGTAGAACATATCATAGGTGAGGCTCCGGCTTTCGCCGACGCCAAGGGCCACGGGACCGTGGAGTTTAAAGCTGTTGGGCGCAGGCTTGACTTCCAGGGTTGCGGTCTTTTTCTTATGGTTGTAGGTTTCAACAGTGATAGCTACCTTGCCGGCGTCGACTGCAGTCAGCTGGCCGTCCGGGGTGACGGTAGCGACGGCTTCATTGGCGGAGCTGAAGGTGGCTGCGCCTGCGCTGCCGGAGGAGAGCTTGTAACCCAGCTGGATGGTTTCGCCTGCGCCAAGGGGCGTGCGTGCGCCGGTGATGCCCACGCCGGCGGGGGCCTTCTTGACTTCGACGGCTACTTCGCAGCTTGCACCGGTGGAGGCGGTGAGGACAATGGTGGTTTTGCCGATTTTCTTGGCAGTGACCTTGCCTTCAGCATTTACGCTGGCGATGGAGGAAGCTTTGCTGGAATATGTAACCTCATCCTGTGCACCTTCGGGCAGCAGGGTCCAGTTGGCGATGCTGGTACTTTCCTGCACACCCAGTACGATGCTGGTTTTTGCGGGAACAATCTGTTCGGGGGTAATGGCGCGGGGTGCGGCCATCATCATCATCGGGGGTTCATAGTTGATGCGGATGGTGGCCAGGAAGCCGCTTGCATCCACGAAGGACATTGCGGCGGGTGCAATTTCGGCAAGGATTTCGGTGACGGAGGTTTCCAGGTCGAGGTTGGCGGCGTTGTAGATGTAAAGCTCATCTGCGCCGGTTTCAGGGGCCTGGGTGAGGATTACTGCGAGGGCTTCGCGGCTCTCGACGGCCAGATAGTTCTCCCTGAGGACATAGTAGTTGATCAGTGCGCAGGTGCAGGCGGGGACTTCGCCGCTCCAGCTGTGATCAAGCGCCATTGCGGCGTCGGTCAGGCCGAAGTGTGCGCCGGGTTTGCCGGAGATATCGTCCATTGCGGCGTCAATGTGGGTCCATTCGCCGTCCAGCTTGACCATGTTCCATGCGGCGGAAGGATCATTGGCGTCGGCAACGATGATGCATTCCATGCCTGCGGCGGCCAGCAGCCTTTCCATGGCCCGGGCATAACCCAGGCTGTTGGCGCTGCCTTCGATGAGGGCGGCATAGGCGCTGTCTGCACTGCCGGGAGCTGCGTTGGAGATGAGGGAGTTATAGAGCCAGAAAGCCCGGTCAAAATCGGAGGAACAATCCGCTTCACCCATGGCGGCAATCCACAGGGAGATGACCTCATTGAGCTGGCTTTCCTGCTGAGCAAGCAGGTCTTCGGGGCTCAGCGTAGCTTCGACAGTCGGTTCAATGGTCGGTTCGGCGGTGGGCTCAACGGTGGACTCAATGGCGGGTTCAACAGTCGGTTCTACCGTAGGCTCGACAACGGGTTCGGTCGTAGGCTCGACAGTCGGTTCGACTGTAGGCTCAACAGTAGGCTCAACGGTGGGCTCGACAGTCGGTTCAACAGTGGGCACGACAGTCGGTTCGACCGTAGGCACAACCGTAGGCTCAACGGTGGACACGACAGCCGGTTCGACAGTGGGCACGACAGTCGGCGCTTCGGTGGGAGCCTGCACAGGCTCCTGCGTGGGGCCCACATCAGGCGTCAATGTCGGATCCGAAGGGATAATATCTGCGATTACAACATCATCGGTGTTGTCAGCGAATACAGGCACACCGGATGTGATGAGCACCAGACATAACAGGGCACTCAAACCGCGCATAAAGAGTTTTTTCATCTATCTTAAACCTCCGAAATGGCATACTTCACCATAATACTGCTTCCATTATAGCATTTTTTGGATGAATCCACAAGCGCAAAAGGAAGCCCTACTATTATATAGACGGAAAAAATGCCCAAAATGTCAGTGAAAACCAAAAAATTCAAATATTTTTTATTTAGGAAGTGCATTCTGTCCGTGAATGTTGTATAATGGTAGCAGCAATTTGGAAAGGAAGATCCACCATGCTTGAACAGCTGAAGAAGGAAGTCTATGAAGCCAATATGGAACTGCCGCGCCGCGGTTTGATCACCTATACCTGGGGCAATGTCAGCGGACGTGACGCTGAAACCGGTTATTTCGTCATCAAGCCCAGCGGAGTGGATTACGATAAGCTGACCGCCGACGACATGGTGGTCTGCGACCTGGAAGGCAAAGTAATCGAAGGCAAATACAAGCCCTCCAGCGATACCCCTACCCACATCGAGCTCTACAAGAAGTATCCCGAGCTGGGCGGCATCGTGCACACCCATTCCCCGGAAGCCACCGCATGGGCCCAGGCCGGCCGTGATATTCCGCTCTACGGCACCACCCACGCAGACTATTTCTATGGCCCCATTCCCTGCGCCCGCAGCCTGACCAAGGAAGAAATCGGCGGCGAGTACGAGAAGAACACCGGCCTCGTGATCATCGAAACCTTCGAGGAGCGCGGCATCAATCCTGTCTATACCCCCGGCGTGCTGTGCTGCAACCATGGTCCCTTCACCTGGGGCAAGGATGCTGCCGAGGCAGTGCATAATGCAGTGGTTCTGGAAGAGGTCGCCAAGATGGCCCTCAAGACCGAGATGATCAACCCCAAGGTTGCATCCGCCCCGAATACCATCCGCGACAAACATTTCTTCCGCAAGCACGGCGAGAATGCCTATTACGGACAGTAAAACAAAAAGAACGCTTCGTTTTATCGAAGCGTTCTTTTTTATGCCTTGTTCAGATAATCCTTCAAATAAAGGATTGCCTGCCGGTAGCCCTCGAAGCCGAGGCCCATGTAGGTCTTGATGCAGGCCATGCCGGCATAGGAAATCTGGCGGAAGTCCTCGCGGGTGGATACATCGGAGATGTGCACCTCCACGGCGGGAATGGCCACCGCCTTGAGCGCGTCCAGGATGGCCACGCTGGTGTGGGTGTAGGCGGCGGGGTTGATTACGATGCCGTCCGTATTGCCGAAGGCGGCCTGGATGCGATCCACAATCGCGCCCTCGTGGTTGGACTGGAATACATCCACATCAATGCTTTCTGCTGAGCAGGTATCCTCAATGAGCTTCACCAGGGCGGCGTAGTTCTGGTCGCCGTAGATGCCCGGTTCACGGATGCCCAGCATGTTCAGGTTCGGGCCGTTAACTACCAGAAATTTCATTGTACACCTCCAGGATTTTTGCTGCGCAGGCTTCGGGTTTGCCCATGTTTTCCACCTCTGCATCCGCAAAGGCACGGTACAGGGGCAGGCGCACTTCATACATCTTCTCCAGGGAATTGGCCTGGGAGAGGGGGCGGCCTGCCTTGGGCAACAGCTTCAGGTTCCGCTTCAGGAAGAACAGCTTGCCGTTCTGGCTGAGCAGGCGGTAATTGCGCGCCTGGGTGACGCATCCGCCGCCGGTGGCGATGATGAGGCCGGACTGCTTGCCCAGTTCCGCCAGAACCTCCGTCTCCACAGCGCGAAATTCGGCTTCGGAGTGGGAAGCAAAGTATTCGGGGATGGACATACCGATCTTTTCCACGATGGCGGCGTCTGCATCCACAAGGCGGCGGTTCGTCATTTCGGAAAGCAAGCGGCCGATGCTGCTCTTGCCGCAGCCGGGCATGCCGATGAGCACGATGTTCTGGGTCTCAGCGGAGAGAACCCTGAGCACTTCATCGGATTTCTCCATGGGAATGCTTGCGCCGGTGAAGCGCTCGGAGGCTGCACGGGCCTGCTCCACCAGCATGGTGAGGCCGCCGAGACAGGGGATGTTTCTCTCCTGCGCATCCTGCAAAATCTTCGTGCGGGCAGGATTGTAGATGAGGTCCAGCACCGCTTCCAGATGGGGCAGACGGTCCAGATCAACCGCAGATTCGCCGCAGTTGGGGTACATGCCCACGGGCGTGGTGTTCACCAGGATGGCGGCGTCTGCATGGCGGTCCAGGTTATCGTAGTTGTCCTCGCCGGAGCGGGAGATGACGATCACCTGCGCGCCCGCTTCCCGCAGCACATGCTGCACGGTGAGCGATGCGCCGCCGCTGCCCAGCACGAGGGCCTTTTTGCCCGCCGGGTTCAGCTTCAGTCTCTGCAGCATGGCGGAAAAGCCTGCTGCATCGGTGTTATCGCCGAAGAGGGTCCCGTCTGCACGGCGCACGATGGTGTTCACGCTGCCGATGGCCTTCGCTGCCGGGCTGAGCTCGGCGCAGTGGGGGATGACGGCCTTCTTGTAGGGGATGGTGACGTTCAGCGCATCGAAACTATCTCCCTGCATGAATGCATCCAGCTGTTCGGGCTCTACCTCGAACAGGCCGTAGCTGTAATCGCCGAAGAAGGAGTGGATGCGGGGCGAAAAGCTGTGGCCCAGCTTGCGCCCAAGGAGTCCCGCGCGCATTTAAATCACCTCGGAATAGCTGCCCAGATAGCGGAATTCTTCGCTGATGGAATTCAGGTCGTCGATCATGCGGCCGAATTCGCCGGAGTATACGCTGGTTTCCAGATCGAAGTAGAACATGAACTGGAAGTCGCGCTCGGGGATGGGGCGGCTCTCCAGCTTGATGATGTTCACGCCCAGAGAGTAGAAGCGGCTCAGTGCGCGGCACAGGGAGCCGGGACGATGGGGCAGGGTCATCATGATGGAGGTGCGGTCTGCACCGGGATAGATCTCCAGGTTCTTGGAGATGCAGATGAAGCGGGTGTAGTTGTTGCCGCGGTCCTGAATGTCGCTTTCCACGCACTTCAGGCCGTACAGGGATGCGCAGCTGTGGGAGGCGATGGCGGCAATATCGGTTCGGCCGGACTTGGCCACGGCTTCAGCGGCCATGGCGGTATTCTCGCAGCGGGTAATTTTGACGTCCGGGCCCAGCTTCTCCAGATAGCCTGCGCACTGATCCAGCGCCTGCTGGTGGGAGAAGATTTCCTTGATGTCCTCCTTTTTCACGCCGGGGGCGGCCAGCAGGCTGTGGTCCACCTTCAGGCGGCAGGAGCGCACGATGCGGAAATTGTGGCGGAGCATCAGGTCGTAAACCTGCTTCACGGAACCTGCACTGCTGTTTTCAATGGGCAGGATGCCGTACTGGCAGAAGCCGCTTTCGATGGCGGCAAATACGCTCTCGAAGCTCTTGAAGTACATGATCATGGGGCTTTTGAACAGGCGGCTGCAGGCCAGCTGGGAATATGCGCCCTCGGTGCCCTGGCAGGCGATCATAGCATTGGTGGGGAAGAGCCTGGGGGTGGTTTCGATGGCGTTTTCCACTTCCACGTGCAGATCGGTCTTCTGGCGGGAGAGCTCCTCCTGGTAGCTGCGGCTCAGTTCAAACATCATGGAATAGAGCATCTGGGTGTAGGTACTCAGGTCCTCGCGGGAAGCTGCACCCACTTCATTCAGCTTATCGCGCTCGCGGGCGGAATCCAGCACCGGGATGCGGTTTGCGCGCTTCCATGCAGCGATGTCTGCGGCGACGTCCATGCGCTTTTCGAACAGCTTGATCAATTCCTGGTCGATTTCATCGATTTTTACGCGGAGTTCCTGAAGATCCATTTGTATCACCTTATCCTTTTTCGAGAATTGCGTCGGTCAATGCAATGGCCATGGCCGCTTCCATCACGGGAACGGCCCGGGGAACGATGCAGGGGTCGTGGCGGCCCCGCACGGCGAGAATGGTGTTTTCCTTGCGGGAGAGGGAGATGCTGTCCTGCTCCTGTGCGATGGAGGGCGTGGGCTTGATGGCGGCCCGGAAGATTACGGGCATGCCATTGGTGATGCCGCCCAGGATGCCGCCGGCATTGTTGGTGCTGGTGCATACCCGGCCGCCGTCCATGCGGAAGGGATCGTTGTTTTGGCTGCCGGTCATGCGGGCAACCTCAAAGCCTGCGCCGAATTCGATGCCCTTCACCGCGGGTATGGCGAATACGATGCGGGCGATGCGGTTCTCCATGCCGTCAAACATGGGATCGCCCACGCCTGCGGGCATACCGGCGGCTGCGCATTCAATCACGCCGCCCACGGAATCGCAGGCCTCGCGGGCAGCCTGCACGGCGGCCTGCATGCGCATGCCTGCGCCGTCATCGATCACAGGGAACTCCTTGCCGCCGGGGGCGAGCAGTTCATCCTGAATGAGATTCACGGGATCAAAGGGGAGGTCGGTTTCGTTCTGTATGCGCAGGATATGCGCGCCAATGGTGATACCGCGCCTCTCCAGTATCTGCTTGCAGATGCCGCCTGCGATGCACAGCGGCGCGGTGAGCCTGCCGGAGAAATGTCCGCCGCCGGCCACATCCTGGTATCCGCCGTAGCGGATGTGAGCGGTGTAGTCCGCATGCCCGGGACGGGGAATATCCCGCAGCTCGGAATAATCCTGGGAACGGGTGTTGGTGTTGCGGATGACGGCGCAGAGCGGTGCGCCACAGGTCATGCCATCCACCAGGCCGGACAGGATTTCCGGTGCGTCCGCTTCCTTGCGGGGAGTGGACCAGGTGTTCTTGCCCGGAGCCCGGCGGGAGAGGAAGGCCTGGAGTTTTTCCATGTCGATCTTCTCGCCGGAGGGCAGGCCGTCGATCACGCAGCCGATGCCGCCGGAATGGCTCTGGCCGAATATGGAGATCCGGATATTTCCATCAAAAGTACTGCTCATATCAGACCTCCTCAAGCTGTACACGGCCGCCGAGGGATGCAAAATCCCGCCAGAAGCCGGGGTAGGATTTGTTGACTGCCTCCGCGCCGTGGATGACCACTTCTTCCGTGCATCCGATGGACGCCACGGCGGCCATCATGGCGATGCGGTGATCGCCGAAGGAATCCACTTCGCCGCCGCGCAGGGGATGAGAACCGTTGATGATTAGGCCATCTTCGGTTTCGGTTATGCTGCCGCCCAGCGCGTTCAGCGTGCGGGCGATGGCCACCAGGCGGTCAGATTCCTTGATGCGCAGGCGGCCTGCATTGACCACCTCCGCATTCTGCTGCCGCGCACATGCGCAGGCAGCCAGGGTGGGAATCAGGTCCGGGATGTCCGCTGCATCAATGACGGCGGTTCCGGCTGCACTGCGGAGCTTCTGAACCTCCTCTGCAATGCGCTTGTCCCCCTGGGCGGAATCCCCGTTCAGGCCCGTAACCTGAACAGAGCAGCCGTCGATGGCGTCTGCGCAGAACCAGAAAGCTGCGTTGGACCAGTCGCCGCCGATGCGCGCGCTGCCGGGGGAGGCGTAGTGTCCGAGGCCGGGAACAGCGAAGCCGGAATCCGTCTTCCGGGGCTGCGCGCCGAAGGCGGCCATGGACTGGAGGGTCATTTCGATGTAAGCTGCGGATTCCGTTTTACCGGTCACCGCCAGGGTGCTTTCTTCATTCAAAAGGGTCAGGGCGAAGAGCATGCCCGAAATGTACTGGCTGGATACATTGCCGGGGAGCTCATACGCGCCGGGCAGGAGCCTGCCGCTGATGCGCAGAACGTCCTTCTCCGGGCGTGTCAATTCGCAGCCGCCCCGGGTCAGTTCCCGGTCCAGCGGGAAGATGGGGCGTTCGGGCAGGCGTCCATGCATCCGGAAGCGGGCGTCGATGCCCAGCGCACCCGCCATGGGGAGCAGGAAGCGCAGGGTGCTGCCGCTTTCGCCGCAGTCCGCTTCGCAGCTTGCCGGAAGCTTACGTATGGGTTCCACCCGGACGTTTTCGCCCTCCCTGCGGATGTTTGCGCCGAAGGCGTTCAGGCAGCGGATGGTGGCGTCAATGTCCTCGGAGCCGGGCCCCATGTACAAAAGCGTTGGCGCATCGGACAGGGCGGCGCAGATGAGCGATCGATGGGCTTCGGATTTGGAGGGAATGGCGGCGATGCTGCCCGTCAGCTTTGCGGGCGTGATGCGGGCGATCATGCTTCCAGACCTGCCTTTGCCCAGTCGATCAGTTCAGATACATCGATCTTGTGAAGCTTCGTCTCGCCCAGACCGCAGGGCACGGCCAGGGTCAGGGTGCTGCCGGAGCGCTTTTTGTCCAGCAGTGCAACCTCTGCCAATTCCTCCGCACCGTAGGGGCAGTGGAGGGGCAGGTCGTGCTTGACCAGCAGCTCTTCCAGCACAGGAAGAACCTCCGCCGGGCAGAAGCCCTTGCGGATGGCGGCGTTGGTGATCAGCCGCATGCCCATGGCGACGGCGCTGCCGTGGGGAATCTGGTAGTGGCTCAGGGCCTCGATGGAATGGGCGAAGGTGTGGCCCAGGTTCAGAAGCTGGCGGCGGCCGGTGTCGAATTCGTCGCCCTCCACCACGCTGCGCTTCATATCCACATTTTCTGCGATGACGTATTCAAGGTCTTCCCGCGCATGCTTTTCGCGTAGGTGGTTGAGCAGGGGCTTCCTGCCCAGCATGCCGTGCTTGATGACCTCCGCGCAGCCGTCGGCGAAGATGGCCGGAGGAAGGGAATCCAGCAGGTCGGGATCGCAGATCACCAGGTTCGGCTGGTAGAACGCGCCCACCAGGTTTTTACCCGCGGGCAGGTCGATGGCGGTCTTGCCGCCCACCGAGGAATCCACACAGGAAAGCAATGTGGTGGGAATCTGGATGCATGCGATGCCGCGCAGGAAGGTGGCTGCGGCGAAGCCGGTGAGATCGCCCACCACGCCGCCGCCCAGGGCGACCAGCAAATCCGCCCGGGTGAGCTTCTTCTGCGCCAGCAGGTTAACCAGGGTCAGGTAGGTTTCGCCGTTCTTGCTGCCCTCCCCGGCAGGGAAGGCGAAGGTGGAAACGGTGAAGCCCGCGTTTTTCAAGGAAGCGACGGCCCGGCCCAGATGCAGGGGCGCTACATTAGAATCGGTGACCACCATGCAGCTGCGGCCCTTGACGGCATCCTTGGCCAGTTCACCGAGCTCATCCAGCAGTCCGCGCTGAATCAGTACATCGTATTCCTTGGAAGCAGTCACGTGGATGCGCTTCATTTTCCGTCCACCTCTTCCTTGATCCGGCGGCCCTCGTCCAGCAGGGCGCGCAGGGTGTCGAAGTCGTTATCGTTCAGGGCGTCGCGGTACTTTGTAAGGGAGGTGATGATGGTGTCCACCTCAAAGAGCAGCGCTTCGCGATTTTCCAGGAAAAGCTCCGCCCACATGTCCGGGTTGAGCCAGGCCACACGGGTAAGGTCGCGGTAGCTGCCCGCAGAGAAGCCGTCATGGGCGCGGGCTGTGGGGCTTTTGATGTATGCATTGGAAACCACATGGGCCAGCTGACTGGTGAAGGCAATGCGCTTGTCGTGCTCCTTTGCGGTGATGGCGGAGATGCGGCCAAAGCGCGCAGGCTGGAGCAGCATGCGGATGTGGTCCAGCAGCTCGATATCATCAAAGACCGGGGGAACGATGACCATAGGCGCACCATCAAACATATCCTCACGGCTGTATTTGAAGCCGGAGTTGTGGGTGCCTGCCATGGGGTGGCCGCCGATGAAGGTGAAGCCATATTCCTCGGCGATAGGGAAGCATTCCTCACATACCTTCTCCTTGATGCCGGAGAGATCGATGACCACGCAGTTCTTGGAAAGCTTCGGGGCCACGGACTTCAGCTGATCGATCACGCCCTGGGGGAAGGACGCCAGAAACAGAAGGTCCAGCGTGGGCAGAATTTCATCGGTGAGCTCGCCGTCGATGGCCTGGGCGATCATGGCAAATTCCACGATGGATTTACTGCGGTTCGCGCCGTATACCTCCCAGCGGGGATCGCGCTTGTAGGCCTTGGCCATGGAGCCGCCGATCAGGCCCAGGCCGATGACGCCGACGCGCATCATGCGATGACCTCGCGCAGTTTGAGGATGCGGCCTGCCAGATCATCGAATGCGTCCGGGGTGAGGGATTGTGCACCATCGCTGAGGGCGTGCATGGGATCGTTGTGAACCTCGATCATCAGGCCGTCTGCGCCAGCCGCAGCTGCCGCCAGGGCCATGGGGGCCACCAGGGAAGCCTTGCCGGTTGCATGGCTGGGGTCCACCACCACGGGCAGGTGGGTCAGCTCCTTGAGCACCGGTACAGCGGAGAGGTCGAGGGTGTTGCGGGTGTACTGGCTTTCGTAGGTGCGGATGCCGCGCTCGCACAGGATGACGTTTTCATTGCCGTTGGCGATGATGTATTCCGCGCTCATCAGCAGCTCCTTGATGGTGCCGGCTAGGCCGCGCTTGAGCAGGATGGGCTTGCGGGTCTTGCCCAGCTCCTTGAGTAGGTCGAAGTTCTGGGTGTTGCGGGCGCCCACCTGGATCACGTCCACCTCCTCAAAGAGGGGCAGCGTGCGGATATCCATGATTTCGGTGACGATGGGAAGGCCGGTTTCCTTCTTGGCCTCCAGCATCAGGCGGATGCCTTCGCCGCCCAGCCCCTGGAAATCGTAGGGAGAGGTGCGGGGCTTGAAGGAGCCGCCGCGCAGCATGTTCGCGCCTGCCGCTTTGATGCGCTGGGCGACATAGGTAATCTGGCTTTCGCATTCCACGCTGCAGGGGCCTGCGATCAGGCCAAAGTGGCCGCCGCCCACGGCGACGCCGTCGGCAACCTGCACGATGGTGTCATCGGGATGGAATTTGCGGTTGACGGCCTTGAAGGGATCGGATACATGGGTGACGGTATCCACGATATCGAGGGAACGCAGCATGTCCATATCCACCTTGCTGGTATCGCCGATCAGGCCCAGAACCATCTTGAATTCACCCTGGGAGATGTGCACGTCCAGACCCTGGCGCTTCAGCCAGGAGATCAACATTTCGGTGCGTTCCGGGGATGCGTTCTGCTTCAATACTGCGATCATTTTTCTTTCCTTCTTTCAATAAAAATACCACACAGGCTGGTAGCTGTGTGGCGGAATGTCTTTCTGGCGCGGGAACCGGAAGAACTCTAATTGTTGCGCAGCACAATTACCATTACCTCTGACCGTTTACGGTAAAAAAGTAATAGTAAAAGGAATATGCAAACTTGAAGTTGCTGTGCTGCATGATGCTCTGTTCCTTTCTAGGATTGAATGCATTTTAGCACGATTCCCAGCGGGTGTCAACCGGTGCGGACGGAAAAAATTGCGGGCAACGGGGATTTTTTGGGAAGAAGATGCTGGAATGGCGCTACTTTTTTCAAAATAGGATGGTAATATAGTGAAAATGTGTTATAATGATAATGTCGGTATCCATGAGAACCGAACACCCTGGGTAAAAATCTTTTGAAGACATCGGGTATCCGCAGGGAACCTGAATGGAGGGAAATGAAAATGAACCACAATCAAATGCGATCCTTTGTACTCACCGCGCTCTTTATTGCCCTGATCCTGCTGCTGGGCCTGACGCCTGTCGGCATGATTCCTCTGGGATTCATCAATATTTCGCTGCTGGGCGTTCCTGTGGTGATCGGCACGCTGTTTCTGGGCCTTAAAACCGGTTTGACCCTGGGCTTCTGCTTCGGTGCAGTCAGCGCGCTGAGCGCCTTCGGCATTTATGGCACCCCCTCTGCCTTGGCGGGCGCCCTGGTGGCGGCCAATCCCTTCCTGGCGGCGCTGATGTGCTTCGTGCCCAGGCTTCTCATTCCCGTATTCACCCACCTGGTGTTCAAGCTGCTCTCCCGCAGAGAGCGCGGCGATGAGGGAAAGGCCACCCGTGGCCGCGCTGCAGCCGGCGCCCTCGCCTATGTTGCCGTGATGGTTGCGCTGTTTGTCTGGCAGGGAGTTTATATGATGTGGTATATGGATGCACTGGTACTGGCTTCCGCAGCGGGTATGTATGTGCTTTTGTGTAAGCGCAGGGAAGCGGTTGCGGTTTCCGCCGCAGTTGGTTCTCTTACCAATACGGTTTTCTATCTGGGACTGATGCTCCTGTTCTATGTAATCATGGGCATTGACTCCGAAAAGGTTCTGGTGCTCATCGGCGGCACCGGTCTGATTGCGGGTACCGCCGAGGCCCTGATCAACGCGTGGATTTCCACGCCTGTGATGATGGCCCTCTGGAAGCTGAACAAGCAGAAATAAGCGAAGGAGTATACCGATATGATTCTTACCATGGACGTCGGCAATACCAACATCAAAACCGGTCTCTTCAACAATCGTGAAATGGTGCAGTACTGGCGCCTTTCCACCAACCGGAATATGTCCTCCGACGAATACGGCATGGTGCTGATGAACCTGTTTTCCCACCACAATCTCTCTGCGGATGTGGTGACGGGCATCATGATTTCCTCAGTTGTGCCCCAGATCAATTTCACCATCGAGCACATGTGCCGCACTTATTTCGGCATGGAGCCCCGCTTCGTGAGCCCCGGAATCAAGACCGGCATCAATATCAAATACGAAAATCCCCGCGAACTGGGTTCCGACCGCATCGCCAATGCCGTTGCGGCCTACGAACTCTACGGCGGGCCCTGCATCACCATCGATTTCGGTACGGCCACCAACTTCGGCGTGATTTCCGCCAAGGGTGAGTTTCTGGGCGGCGCCATCTGTCCGGGTCTTAAGCTGGCGGCAGAGGTGCTCACTGAAAGAACGGCCAAGCTCCCTCGGTTCGAACTGACCAAGCCCGAATCCGTCATCGGCAGAAATACCGTTACCAACATGCAGGCGGGCATCGTGTACGGCTATATCGGCCAGATCAATTACCTGATCGACCGCATGAAGAAGGAGCTGAACGAGCCCAACATCAAGGTCATTGCCACCGGCGGCCTGGCAGTGCTGGTTGAGGGGGAAAGCAACGTGATCGACGTAATGGACGGCCTGCTGACCCTGAAGGGCCTGTACCTCATCTATGAAAAGAACGCAGTTTGAACGGGTGATTGAAACGCCCGTCGGGAAACTGACCCTGTGCGCGGATGAGGCAGGGCTTTGCGCGCTGAGATTCGGTGCGCAGAGCGGCCGGGCGGATGCCTTGCCCCTGCTGGATCAGGCGCAGAGGGAACTGGAAGAATATTTTGCGGGGCGGAGAAGCGTGTTCTCCGTTCCGCTTTCCATACATGGAACAGCCTTCCAGGAGAGGGTCTGGCGTGCGCTTATGGAGATTCCCTGCGGGGAGACCATCACCTACGGCGAACTGGCCCGGCGGGTGGGCAATGAGAAGGCCTGCCGCGCGGTGGGCATGGCGAACCATGTGAACCGGATTCCCATCTTCATTCCCTGCCACAGGGTGGTGGGGGCGAACGGAAAGCTCACCGGCTATGCCGGCGGGCTGGAAATCAAGCGTATATTGCTGGAAACAGAAGGTGTCGATGTCAAAGTTTGAAGGAACGGTAGAAGAGATCGTTTTTCGAAACGATGCAAACGGATGGACGGTGGCGTCCTTCCGGATTGATGGCTCAGGGCGGACCACCGCCGTGGGCATTTTGCCGTTTTTGGCTGCGGGCGAGCATGTGATCCTGGACGGCGAGCTGGTGGAGCATCGGGATTACGGCGAACAGATCAAGGTGGAAAGCTATGAAATTTCCCGGCCGGAAACCAAGTCCGGCGTGGAGAAATACCTGGGCTCCGGGCTCATCAAAGGCATCGGGCCCGCCACTGCCAAGCTCATCGTGAAGCACTTCGGCGTGAACACCCTGGATGTTCTGGAAACCGAACCCCACCGGCTCACGGAGATTCCCGGCATCGGCCCCAAGAAGGCAGCCATGATCCGCGAATCCTTCGCCGAACAGAACGAAATGCGCGCCTCGCTGATCTTTTTGCAGGGCGCGGGGCTTACCCCGGCCATGGCGCTGAAGGTATACAAGGCCTTCGGCGCGCAGTCGGAAACCGTGCTCAAAAAGAATCCCTACCGCCTGGCGGATGAGATCGACGGCGTGGGCTTCACTACGGCGGACCGCATCGCCCGGGGTATGGGCTTTACGGTTGAGAATCCGGAGCGTCTCAAGAGCGGCGTGCAGTATGTACTGTCCGAGGCCGTGGGCCGCATGGGACATATGTACCTGCCCCGGGAAGAACTGCTTTCCCAGGCGGGCAGCGTACTGGATGTAGATCCGGATCTGGTGGAGCATACGGTGCGAAGCCTGATCATTGACAAGAAGCTGATCGAAGAAAAGATTGAAGATACGCGTTGCATCTACCTGCCCAGTCTATATAAGGTGGAGAAGGAGACCGCGCAGCTGCTCATCGAACGGCGCAGCCATGCCTGCCGCATCTGCCTGAAGAAGCGGGCGGTGGAGCGTGAAATCGCCGATTATGAGGAGCAGGAGGGCGTGCAGCTGGGAGATAAGCAGCGGGAGGCCATACAGGCCGCAGCTGCGGGCGGGCTGACCATCATCACCGGCGGCCCGGGCACCGGCAAAACCACGTCCATCAACTGCATACTGAGCGTGCTTGAAAAACAGGGCAGCATCGAACTGTGCGCGCCCACGGGCCGCGCAGCCAAGCGCATGTCCGAAGCCACGGGCAGGGAAGCGCGCACCATCCACCGTTTGCTGGAATACAGCGGCGAATTCGGCGATTTCCAGAAGGATGAGGACGATCCCATCCGCGCGGACGTGGTGGTGGTGGACGAGATGTCCATGGTGGATATCTTCCTGATGCGTTCCCTTCTGAAGGCGCTGATGCCTGGCACGAAGCTCATCCTGGTGGGTGACGCCGACCAGCTGCCCAGCGTGGGCGCGGGCAACGTGCTGCGGGATTTGATTGATTCGGAGCAGCTGCCGGTGGTGTGCCTGGACGAAATCTTCCGCCAGGGGCGCGAGAGCCACATCGTGGTCAATGCCCATCGCATCAACCACGGCGAATATCCCCTGATTCAGAACAAGGATACCGACTTCTTCCTGGAACGGAAGGAGAGCGCGCAGCTTGCCCAGGAGTCCGTGGTGGCGCTGGTGCAGAAGCGCTTGCCCAAGTATCTCGGCGTGGACAGCCTGCGGGGCATCCAGGTGATGGCCCCCATGAAGAAGGGTGCGCTGGGCGTATGGCAGATGAACCAGCTATTGCAGGCGGCGCTGAATCCGCCCAGCCGGGAGAAGGGTGAAATCTCCCGCAGTGAGGGCGTATTCCGCCTGGGCGATAAGGTGATGCAGATCCGCAACAACTACGACCTCGAATGGACCCGCGGCAGCGAATCCGGCGAGGGTGTGTTCAACGGCGATATCGGCTATATCATCTCCCTGAGCCGCATGGACCGGGAGATGGTGGTGGAATTTGACGATGGCCGCCGCGCAATCTACGATGATACCATGCTGGATGAACTGGAGCTTTCCTACTGCATTTCCGTGCACAAGAGCCAGGGCAGTGAGTTCGATGCGGTGGTGCTGCCGCTGATTTCCGGTTCCCAGATGCTCATGACCCGGAACCTGCTCTACACGGCGGTGACCCGGGCAAGGAGACTGGTGGTCATCGTGGGCAGGGAGGCCTGCGTGCACCAGATGGTGGACAACAACCGCATCCTGCACCGCTACAGCGCATTGAACCTGCGCCTGAGAGGTCTGGGCAGATGATGGACATGGGAGCAATCCGCGAAGCCATCCTGAACCTGATCTATCCGCGCAGGGCAACATGCATGGGCTGCGGGGATATGATTGGTCTTGACCGGGATGATATCTGCGATGAATGCCGCATGAAGCTGGCGAAGAACTGGATCGGCCTGAAGCCTGCGCCGAAGAACAGCAGAATCGACGGTGCGGCATATGCGTACGGTTATCATGGTCCGGCGGGCAGGATTGTGCGCAATTTGAAGTACCGCGGCGCATGGCTTCTGGCGGAGGAGATGGGCGCGGAGATTGCCCGGGCGGCGATGCTTTTGCGCATTGAGAATATCTGCTATGTGACGGCGGTGCCCATGCATCCCAAACGCCTGCGCCAGAGGGGTAAAAACCATGCGCAGGTACTGGCTGAAGTCGTTGCAGAACTGTTGGGCCTTGAATATGTGGAACTATTGTACCGCACCCGCAATGCGCGCCAGCAGGCAAGGTTGGGTCCCGAGGAGAGAAAGAAAAACCTGCACGGCGTGTTTGCCGTGCGGGAGGAATATATGGAGCTGGTGAAGGGTGCGGAGGTGCTCATCATTGATGATGTGTTTACCACCGGCGCCACAGCCGTCAACTGCGCAAAGGCATTGAAGGATGCCGGGGCGGACAGGGTGTACTTTGCCGCCTATGCAAACGGAGAAAGGAAGAAACATGGATAAGATTACGAGCGCGAAGAATCCGCTGGTGCAGCGTCTGCGCGATCTGAAGAACGCCAAAACCCGCAGGGCGGAGGGCCTGTTCCTGGTGGAGGGAGAGGTAATGATCCGCGAGGCAATGAAGTGCGGGCTGAAGCTCAGCGAAGCCGCAGCGGATGAAAGCCACGTCGCCTTCGCGGAGGAACTGGAAAAAATGGGCATGCGCGTGTGCATCGTGACCCGTGCACTGCTGGAGAGTATCTGCGATACCAAGACGCCCCAGGGCGTGTGCGCAGCCTTTTCCCTGCCCCGGGAGCTGGACATGGAAGCGCTGCCGGATCGCATTGTGGCCATGGACGGCGTGCAGGATCCCGGCAACGTGGGCACCATTTGGCGCACAGCGGACGCCGCAGGATTTCAGGCGCTGCTGGCCGGTACGGGCAGCGCAGATTTGATGTCCCCCAAGGTGCAGCGCAGCGCCATGGGCTCCGGCTTCCGCGTACCTTTTGTGCATGCAGATAACCTGGCCGAAACGCTTGTCCGGCTGCGCGAAAAGGGCTGGCATGTGATTGCCTCTGATTTGAAGGGTACGGATTTTTATGCACGGGGCGAGCTGGGCGAGAAGTTCGTGCTGGTGATCGGCAACGAAGCGCGGGGCATCTCCGATGCGGTGCGCGAAGCGGCCGATGTGCGCCTGAAGCTGCCCATGCGCGGCGGCGCGGAATCCCTGAACGCGGCGGTGGCCGCGGGCATCATGATGTATGAACTGATGCGGGGAAAATGATATGAAAAAGAATCGGCGTCTCATTTTTGAGACGCCGATTCTTTTTGTGTCTGCAGGTATGCATTTGCTTCTTTTCTTGAATGGAAAACTATGAGCTTCTTTTCGGAATATCGTTTCAGAAGTTCCATCATTCCCGGCAGGGTTGCCTCCGGGAAACTGCGGATGAAATCCATGAATTCCGGGTCGAATTCTGTTTCAACCCAGGGCATGTCGGGCCGCGGCGCATTCATGCGGCGCAGTACGCCGTCAATACAGGTTTCAACGGGATAATCCAGCAAGAATACGGTATCGCACCTTTCCAGCCGTTGCTCCAGCGTGGAGGCATAGTTGCCGTCGATGATCCATGCATCCTGCCGGAGAATTGCATTCAGACGGCACAGGAATGCTTCCTGTGGTACCGTGGTTTGGTCTGCGTTCCAGTAGAGCATATCCAGATGATGCACGGGAAGGCCGGTGCTTTCGGCCAGCTTCCGGGAAAACACACTTTTGCCGCTGCCGGGACAGCCGATCACAAGAACCCTGCGCATAATCATTGCCCTCCTGTTCAGAATGGAAACAGCATAGCACAGCGGGACGATAAAGTCAAAGCATCACTCTTTGGCTTTTGGTTTAAATATCAATGCATTCAATACACCAAACAGGATGGCGGCGGCAATGCCGGCGGCGTTTTTTGTGATGCCGCCGGTGAACGCCCCCCATAGGCCATATTTCTGAACGCCTTCAATGGCGCCCATGGCCAGGTTGTAGCCGAAGCCCGTCAGCGGCACCGTGGCTCCCGCGCCTGCAAAATCCACCAGCGGTTTGTATACGCCCAGGGCCCCGAGGATTACGCCGGACACCACGAACAATACCAGTATCCTTGCGCTGGTCAGCTTGGTGGTCTGCATCAGAATCTGGCCGATTACGCAGATCAGTCCGCCCACGCAGAAGGCCTTTATGAATGTCCACAGGATGCTCATACTGCACCTCCTTCGATGCATGCGGCGTAGGAAATGGAGGGGATGCTCTCGCCCTGCAGGGTGCTGGTGGGGCTGAGCATGGCGCCCGAACCTGCCACCAGAACCCTGCGCAGTTCGCCGCTTTCGATGCGGTTCATGATCCAGCTGCAGGTGACCGAGGCTACGCAGCCGCAGCCGCTGCCGCCCGCGTGGGGATCCTGTTCCTGATAGAACAGGGAATTGCCGCAGTCGATCAGCTTGTGGTCCGGCATCTCCACGCCGCCCCGCCTGAACAGCTCCATGAGAAGGTTCCGGCCGATCCAGCCCAGATCGCCGGTGACGATCAGGTCGTAATCACTGGCGCTGCGTCCGGTGTCGGTCAGGTGGGCCACGATGGTATCATACACCGCCGGGGCCATGGCCGCGCCCATGTGGTTGGCGTCCTTGATGGCAAGGTCGATCACCCGGCCCACCGTGCCGCTGGCCACGCGCAGCCCCGTGCCGCCGTCCCCGGGCAGCAGCAGCGCACAGCCGCAGGCAGTGGCGGTCCAGCTGGCCTGAGGCGGACGCTGGTTGCCCAGCTCCAGAGGAAAGCGGAACTGGCGCTCTGCCGTGCAGAAGTGGCTGGACGCACAGCAGGCGGCGTTTTCCACAAAACCGCCGCAGATCAGCGCGCTGCCCAGCACCAGCGACTGCACGAAGGTGGAACAGGCGCCGTACTGTCCGAAGAAGGGAACCGCCAGCGCCCGGGCGGCGAAGCTGGAGGCGATGATCTGGTTGTTCAGGTCGCCGCTGATCAGCACCTGGAGCTGCTCAATGGGCAGATTCGCCTTCTGCAGGGTCATATCCACGGCCCGGCGCACCATTTCGCCCTCCGCCAGCTCCCAGCTCTTCATGCCCAGCAGGTCGTCCTCCAGAATGAGGTCGAATTCTTCGGCCAGCGGCCCCTTGCCCTCCTTGGGGCCTGCAATACTGGTGCGCGCGGCGATGCGCGGCGCACAGTCAAAGATGAAGGTTTGCTTGCCCACATGGCTCATAGCAGCATCTCCTTTACCACAAAATAGATGAAGCCCACCGCCATGGAGGCTGTGATGCCGAAGGCCAGCACCGGGCCCGCCAGCTGGAAGATGCGCGCGCCGACGCCCAGGATGATGCCCTCCCGGCGGTATTCGATTGCAGGGGCTGCGACAGAGTTGGCGAAGCCGGTGATGGGTACGATGGAGCCTGCACCGGCGTAGCGGCCAATCTTATCGTATATGCCGATGCCGGTGAGGGTGGTGCCCAGGAAGATGAGCACTACGGAGGTGAACATGGGCGCGGTAAGCTCGCTCAGCTCCAGCTTCTCGCCCAGCATGCCCAGCGCCTGGCCGATACAGCAGATCACGCCGCCCACCCAGAATGCGCGCAGGCAGCCCCGTACATGCCTGGATGCGGGGGTGAGCCGGGAAACCAGCTGGGCATATTCACCGGGGGATACGGGTTGACGGTTCATGGCTTTCGTCCTCCTTGTTGATGATGCGCTCCTGCCCGCCGGGGAAGCGGGCTTCATCCAGAATGTAGCGGGTGGGGAAGTCCAAATCCGGGAAGCTGCGCTCAGACTGCCGCATGGAAGAGCACCTCCTTCACCAGCTGCGCTTCATGATGGAAGGCCGGAAGAGGAGCCCGGAAGAAGAGCATCCAGGCGATCAGCCCCAGGCAGATGAGGATGCCCAGGATCAGTGCGCTGAAGATCCAGGCATAGAGGAACAGATGCTTCTGCATAATCAAAAACCTCGATTCATGTTTCGTGCATCTATTGTGAACCGAAATGCGTTTCATTATGAATCGGATGCAAAAAAAGAAGCTTTCCGAAACGAAAAGCTTCTCTGTGTATCGATGATTCAGATGAACACCTGCTGCACCAGCAGCATGTATACGATGGTGCCTGCGGCGATGGACAGAAGCGTCTGCTTCTTCCACAGGTGCAGCGCGGCGACCACGATGATGGCGATCAGCTCGGGCAGGCCATGGCTGCCGGTGGTGATGCTCACGTTCTTCAGGCAGTAAACCACCAGCATGCTGAATACGGCAGCGGGCAGGGCATGGCCAAGAAACCGGATGAACTTGGGCGTGGGCTTGCCTGCGGGGAACAGGATGAAGGGCAGAAAGCGGGTGAGCATGGTTGCCAGCGCGCACAGGGCGATGGTGATCATATGCTGGGCAGTGGTCATGCGCCTTCTCCTCCCTTCGGCTCAATTAATTTTTCGCAGACGGCCAGCCCGGCGAGGATGGCGCCCATGGCGGGCAAAAGAAAATCCTCCGCGCCAAAGAGAACAAGGCTCAGCACGG
>JAGBAU010000010.1 GCA_017938785.1 Clostridia bacterium | reverse complement strand
CTGCAATTACATTCAGATTTCCATCAATCAAAACGGCGTCGGTATTGGTGCCGCCTACGTCGATACCCAGCTTATACATTTGCCGCACCTCCCTTTGCACGTTCTTCTACGGGGATATAATCGGTATCAATACCGAAGTAACGCGGGCCGACCAGCTCGATGCCCTTGGGCGTACGCCACATGTGGTAGCACTTGAGGCCGACAACCAGCACGCGCTTGCCGTACTTCAGGCCATCGGTGGTGACAGGCGTGAAGGTTTCGGTATCTACCAGGCAGATCAGGTCGGGCGCAGTTGCCACGATGTTTCCGTCCACGCTGGCACAGAGATTTTCGTTCTGGAAGGTGACTTCGCCTTTGTGGCCCTTGCAGTCGCCGATGCCTTCAAGCTGGATCTTGCCTAGGTTGAACTTGCCGTTGGTGGTGCGCAGTACATCGGAAATCTTGCCCTTGAACAGCTTGATGCCTTCAGAGAACTTCAGGAAGCTTTCTTCAGGGGTACCTTCAGTGACGTTCTTCACATTGCGGATTGCCTTGCCTAGCTGCTCACTGCGGGTTACGATATCATGTACGGAGAATTCCTTCATGGTCTTGCCGTCCATGACGTACAGGGCGCAGGTGACGCTGCCGCCGCAGGACATGGTGACCGCACGGGCAAGTTCTTCTGTCCACTGGTTGGTGATGGTTTCAAAGATGACGCTGTTACCCTTTTCGTCGGTCAGCGCCATGGGTGTTGCGGATACGCCGCCGATGGTAAAGGTGACCATCTGAAGCTCGGGGAATGCGCGGCCCATGCCGTCGCAGTCCACCATGGGAAGTCCCAGACGTGCAGCTGCTGCAATGGGCAGCATGGAGTTTACGCCGCCTGCCTCCATGGGCATGGTTGCATAGACCTTACGTCCAAAGTAGCGCTCCACCATTTCAAAAATGCGCTTGTATTCCGTGCCGCCGATGCCCTTTTCGCAGAGCACCATGGGCGCACCCATCATGGCGATGGGCATAATCAGTGCATCATCCGGCACTTCTTCGGGAGAAATCAATTCCACTTCGCCGCATTCGCGGATCGCGCCGATTGCCATCAGCTTGCCGATATAGGGATCACCGCCGCCGCCGGCGCCCAGCAATGCTGCGCCCAGAGCGATATCTTCAATTTCTTTGATGCCGATCTTTCTCAATGTTCTTCACCTCATGTATTTTGTAGATACGCCTGTCGGCGGCACTGAATCATGCCGCCGACATATATTCATTTGGAGGGAACCGGGGATTTACTTCTTTGCCTTGCAGATGATGGTATACAGCACCAGGGAAACGATGATGCCGTTCACCGGCCCGATGAAGAAGGGCAGGTTCAGCCATGCAAGGCCAGGGAAAGCAGCGAAGGTGCCGCCGGTGAGGCAAGCTACGAATGCGCCGACCAGGTAGGCGATCAGGCCGGGAGCATAAACGCCGCTCTGAATCTTGAACAGATCCTTCTTGCCCTTGCCGATGATCCAGTAGTTGGCGATGATCACGCCAGCCAGCGGAGGCAGCAGTGCGCTCATCAGGCTCAGGAAGGCTTCAAACTTGCCCAGCACGCCGAAGGCTGCCAGCAGGGTACCGGCTGCGCCTGCAATGGCGGTGGTGAGCTTGAACTTGCTCTCGTCAAAGCCCAGCAGGTTGGAAAGGGCCAGACCGCCGGAATAGGCATTGGTTACGTTGGTGGTCCAGGTTGCCAGAACCAGAGCTACCATGCCGAAGAACGGTACGCCCAGGCTTGCCAGAATGGCGGAAATGTCATATTGGCCGGTAACGATGGACATCACGCCGCCGGTGAGCAGCATGAACAGACCAGCAGGAATCACGCCCAGGATGGAGGACTTCACCACATCGCCGCGGCTCCTGGCAAAGCGGCAGTAGTCGGCGGAAATCAGTCCGCCCAGAGCGAAGGATGCAACAACCATGCTCATGCCGAATACAAGACCGGAGGAAACCTGCGGGTTGTAGGCTGCGAGCACTGCGCCGCCATCATTCTTCACCATGCTGGCAATGATGCCGTAGAGGCATACGATCACCAGTGCGGGAACGGCAATGTAGTTGAGCCACTTAAGACCCTTGAAGCCAACGCAAGCGGTGATCAGCATGATCGCACCCCAAATGATGGAGCAGATCGCAACCGCAGTGGAGCTTGCCGCTTCATAACCCAGCATGCTTGCGCCCATGGACGCAAAGGCGCTGCCGCAAACAGCGGACTGAATGCCGAACCAGCCAACGCAGGCGATGGCAAGAATCGTCGAAATAATGTAACGCGCACCCTTTTCACCCAGTGCGCCGGAAGCCATAACAGAAACCGGAAGGCCGGTATCACAAGCCTGCATGCCGATAAAGATCATGTAGGCGCAGATCATACCGTAACCAAGCAGAATGGAGAGCACGATCTGTGCAAAGCTCAGACCGCCGCCAACAAGTACGCCGCCGATCATCAGGCAAGGTACGCAGATCATACCGCCAGCCCAAACCAGCGCAATGGACTGCCAGCTTTGACGCTGGTCAGCACGGATTTCAAAACCCGTATTCTTTTGACTCATTTTTCTTTCCCCCTCGTAATTCCGCAGGAAGCGGATGTGGAATAGGGAAATTATAACCAATTCCGCAGGGAAAGTATTTAGCTGCAAAGCAGAAAAAAGCGCACACCTTTTTGTCCTTTCGGACAAACGACATGCGCTTTTTATTTTAATCCTGTCGGAGCAGGCGATTCAGACCGCAAGCGGTAAACAACGACATAGTTTCGGGGAATGTGCCTGGGATGAATCCAAGTTTGTCCGCCATACGCTGAATCCTATACTTGATTGTATTCTTGTGCAGGAACATCTTTTCTGCTGCCTGGGTCACGCTCATGTCCGCATCCAGAAGGTAACATTCCAAAGTTCCCACCAGATTTGTTTCATCACCATCCTGCCGCAGGGATTCCAGGCATCTGGTCGTTTCATCAACCGCCCGTTCCCCTCGCCCGATCAGTTCCTGGCACTGCTGCGCAAAACTTACCTGCTCCAGCGTATAAGCCCAGTGTCCTGGGAAGATTTTCTTGGCTGCATTCAATCCGGCTTGATGGCTCAGAAATGCCTCACGCACACGGGTTGTAGTGTTTAGCGCGTGGCATCGGGTCAGAGTTGCCTGTATGCCGTGCTCAGCAAGTTCATTTCCGATTGCTTCTGTCAATGCCCGCACATCCTGTATGCTGCCGGGGCCGACCATAAACAGAACCAGTTCCTCATCATATATATCCGCAATGGCCGTTGCAGAATAGACCTCGGTATCCTTTCGAACCATCTCAACAAGGTCACACAAGCGATCCTTATCATCCTGTGTTTCTCCACTGATCAGCCACATGGAATTGATGGAAGCAATATCTACGTGAAATATGTCTGCCAGACGTCGCATCTTCATAGGCTCATCCTGCAAAATTGCGCGGACAAGCTCGCCGATTACGATTCTATCGTGGTTTCCTGCCCATATGGCAACTGCAAGCTGTACAGCTTCAACAGCCTGACGGGTAACAACCACATCCAGCGCATTGCCCTCTTTGAAAATCAGAAGGTCCATGCTGTGGCCCTCCTGAGTCTGGATGCCGTCGCGGTAGATATTGATATTCAGTGCTGCGTAGTATTTCCAGGTGGTCAACGCCGGAAAATCTGCTGCGGTCAGTTCCTCCTTCATGGCATTGTCGAATGCGCGGGGCCATGCAGCCTCATTTAGTACCCGTCGCGAGGAATCCATTAGAACAACCGATGCACGCAGGCGGTCGGCAAGCATGCGCAGCATACTGTCAACCGTTCTCTGGTGAACAGGAAGTCCTGCCGCTTGTTCAAGTAATTCTGTAGCAAGGCTGGTACTGCTCATTCGATCACGATGGATCAGCTCCATCACCTCACAGATGACCTCACTGTAACGCTGGTTCATCTGGTTTTCCGGCATACAGATCAAAGGAAAATCCAGCTCATCTGCGACATCGACCAGTAGCTTATCCACCTTCTTCATCACAATGCCGACATAAAACAGGATTACGCCTACTTCGCCAATGTCCGCCATGCGGCGCAGGTTGGTGCATTGCAGTTCCACATCCTCCGGATTGTTCATAAAGCCTGTAATGGCAAGCTCATTGCCGAGAAATTCGATATTTTGCAAAAGTGTAGTCTGCATCGGATTGATCTGGGCATACTCCAGTACGGATATGGAAGATACAATACGGGAAAGCCCCTTGGCGCCTCCCAGCACTTTTGCGCCGCGCATTGAAGGTAGTTTCAGCACATCTGCTACTGTAATGCTCATGTCATCCGCCCCTTGTGTCTTTGGACAATATATCTGTATTCTATCATCTTCGAGGAAATACTACAAGCATATTTGATGGAAGGACAGATATTTGCGTCGTGATACTTTTATGTCACTCAAATGCAACTGATTTGCAACTGGAAAAATACTTTTATGCTACTCAAATAATACTTTTATGAATCTGAAATTTATACTTTTTTGCGACTGATATGTTCCTTCCGTGTTCCTATCCGCATGTTATAGTATGTGAAACTTTAGCAGAGGATAGGTTTTACACATGGACAGGCGACCAGACTGGTTTTGTCGGCAGATTCAGAACGCTGCCGACAACGCCAGCCTGAATGCGGTTGTCTTATTGGGATGCACTCGAAGCAATAGCGCTTTGGGTGCATTTTTTGTGGAGATCTGCGCTCGATGCAGAGGGCCTCCTGCTCCTCTGTTTTCTTCAATTATTTTAAGAAAGCAGAGGAAAAAACATGAAACTCAATTACTATGAGATTGGTAATAGAATACGTGACATCCGAGAGGAACTTGACCTGTCACAGGCGGCTTTCGCAGAAATGATAGGTATTAGCAGAGAACATATGGGAAGAATTGAAAGAAACCCGAAGAACCCATCAATTGAGCTCCTAGCAAATATATCATACTGCACGGGTTATAGCGTGGATTATATTCTGTTTGGTCACACTTATCCAAATCCTGATCAAAGGCAGGCAATGATTAAAAACGAAATCACGAAAGTCATCGTGGAGATGAAAAATCTGCTCGATAAAGTATAAAAGTACGAATCAGATCTCTTTTTGGGGGAAATTGGAACCTATATGTCGTCGCAATTTGGAGTTGATAGAAGTACAATATATCTGGCACCGATGAAAGTGGTGCAATAGACCCCATACGATCCTTGAAAAATAAATATCCGATCCATGTGAACACATTGGAGTGCTTGAGCCTGCGAAGACCGCCTGCGGAGATAATCCGTCCATGGTGATAAAGAAGCCTAAGGCGCGAGCAGCATGTTCATCGGTGCGGGAGCACCGGGTGCATTTATTGCACGGGACTATGCACTTGCTGGGTACAATTGCGAAGCAAGCATTCCATGATAATGATACTTCTGCCTGGCTATCATCACCGACAAGGGGCAGCCCGCTGAGAGGGGGGAGCGGTTCGCGGGGCGAACTGGCTATGATCTATTCCCAGATAGCGCATGGATTGTATTTCTTTCCGATTCAATACCGAAAGAGGTGTTACCATGAATCTTTCTGGAAAAGATGCGTACAGCCTCATGCTGAAGGACTATCCGGATGTAATGAATATCGAGGAGATGTGCTCTGCTCTGGGAATCTGTACAAAGACAGGCTACCGACTGCTCAAGGACGGCAGCATCCAAGGCCGCAAGGTTGGCGGCAAATACCGCATCCCGAAGATTCACCTATTGTCGTATCTCAAAGTCTGCGATCTGGCAGGCTAAGAATCAGGATTCCCGTATCATTGCGCCCTTTTCGGCTTTTTGATATGATAATCCTGTCAACGGCAGGATGAGTCTATCTGCTGTGAGGAGGGAATTAGAATGGTAGCAGGACACCTGCAGGAAAAGAAAGGTTTATTCTATATGGTTCTGAGCTATAAGGACTGCACCGGAAAGCGCAGAACCAAGTGGTTTCCCACGGGATTGCCTGTAAAGGGCAACAAGAAGCGTGCGGAAACCATGCTGATGGAAATGCGGCATTCCTATGTGCCGGAAGACTCCATCGAGAATTCAGTGATCGAGAGTGATATGCTGTTTGCAGATTATCTTGATCAGTGGTTGAAAATTGTCAAGAGCACGATCAAGTTGATCACGTATGCTTCGTATGTGGACGCAGTTGAAAAACGTATAAAGCCGTATTTCCGCGAACAGGGAATTACTCTCTCAGGATTGCAGGCGAGCGATATTCAGCGCTTCTATACAATTCAGCTTGAGCGTGTAAAGCCCACAACTGTGATCTATTACCATGCAGTCATTCACAGAGCGCTCAAGTATGCGGTCAAGACGGATCTGATTCTGTCCAATCCCGCAGACAAAGTAGACCGGCCCAGAAAAGAAGCTTTCCAAGCCGGTTTCTATGATAAGGATGAATTGAACGCTTTGTTTGAAGCGGTTAAAGGATCGCAGTTGGAGATTCCTGTGATGCTTGCGGGCTTTTATGGACTGCGGCGCAGCGAGGTTCTCGGTTTGAAGTGGGATGCCATTGACTTCAACAATAATACGATCACAATCCGTCATACCATAACGACGTTCAAAGTTGATGGTAAGCAGGTCACAGTTGCTTCCGATACAACGAAGACCAAGTCCAGCATGCGCACACTGCCACTGGTTCCGCTTTTCAGAGAAAGGTTGCTTGCCCTGAGAGCAGAACAGCAGGAGAACCGCAGATTGAGCGGTAAGTCGTACAACATGCGCTATATTGACTATATCTGCGTTGACGAAATCGGGGATTTGACCGCCCCCAATTACGTCACCGGTGCATTTCCAAAGCTTTTGGAACGTAACGGATTGAGGCATATTCGTTTCCATGACCTTAGGCACAGCTGCGCAAGCATGCTGTTGTCCAATGGAGTGGCGATGAAGCAGATTCAGGAGTGGCTCGGACACAGCGATTTCTCAACAACGGCCAATATCTACGCACACTTGGACTATAATTCCAAGCTGTCCTCTGCGGAGGCAATGCAGATTGGCTTGGGATTGAAAGCTGCAGAATAAGAAAACTCCGTCTGACTGCTATCAGACGGAGTGTGGCGGAAGCGGTGGGATTCGAACCCACGGGCCGGTTTCTAGCCGACCAAACGATTTCGAGTCGTTCTCGTTATGGCCTCTTCGATACGCTTCCACAAAATATCGCTACAACAGCCTCTGGAAATTGGAGAGAACTGCTGGAGAGAACTAAGGTATTTGGTTGTCAGATAAAAGCCTCAAAACCCTTGAAACATCGGGGTTTTTGAGATTGGAGGTTCCAAAGCGGATTCCACATTT
>JAGBAU010000122.1 GCA_017938785.1 Clostridia bacterium | reverse complement strand
GGAGCAACTGCTGCGATGTAGCCTGCTGCATCGAAGTCTGCATCGAAAGCGGAAACAACGTCGATTTCGCCGGCGTTGATCTTTGCAGCCATGTCAGCCAGAGCGGCGCGCATTTCTTCGGTGGTCATGGAGGTGAAGAACTGATTTGCATCAGCGATGCCAACGGCCTTCTCGGTCATGCCCAGAGCTTCCTCGGTGCCGTAGGGCAGCTCGCCGGCCAGGTGGCGCTGCACGGAGAGGTAAACAACCTGGTCGATGTTCTTCATAACGGAAGAAACGATGTTATCAGCGATGTCGGTCTTGCCGTCGGCAGCCAGAGCTTCAGCCTGGTCTGCGTCAACGCCGATGGCGTAAACGCCTGCTTCAGCAGCGGCTTCGATCATGCCCAGGCCAGCCTGTGCAGCAACGTTGAAGCATACGGCGGAGCCGTTCTTGATCTGGATTTCAGCCAGTTCCTTGGCGATGGCGGTGTCGTTGAAGTTGCCAACGTAGGAAGTGATGACCTTGATCTCGGGGTTGTAGTCGGTTGCACCCTGGATGTAACCAACGATGAAGTCGTACAGAACCGGGATTTCCATAGCTGCAACTGCAGAGATGGTATCCTTGCCTTCCTTCTCAGCCATCATAGCTGCCAGAGCGCCGGCCAGGTAGGAAGCCTCGTTCTGCTTGAAGGAGATGGAGTACACGTTTTCGCAATCGCCTGCGGAATAATCCACGTTGGAGTCGAAGATGATGTACTTGTTGTCGGGATACTGAGGAGCGATCTCCTGCAGAGCATCCTGCAGCTGGTAGGTGCCGACGATGATGATGTCATAGTCGCCTTCGGAAACGTCGGCCAGGGTGGTGGCCCATACAGAGGAGTCGTAGCCCATTTCAACGTAGGTAGCTTCTACGTTTTCAATGTTTTCGTTGATCAGGCCGATACCGGCTGCTGCGGAATCGAAGAAGGACTTGTCGCCCAGGTTGCCGTTGAGCAGGCAGATTACCTTCAGGGGCTCTTCAGCCATTGCAGTGCCTGCGAACATGGAAACAACCATCAGCAGGGCCAGGGTCAGGGTAAGGAATTTCTTCATTAGGATTTACCTCCTGTCTTATTATGCTGTCGCCGGGAGCACCGGCGTAAAAGCCTTGAATTGGGAAATCAGTCGTTGTACTTAGCCATGTGTTCGATGATCATGTCAACGAACTTTTCGCGGTCAACCTTGGTGGAGATGTAGCAGTTGGGCTCCTTATCAAACAGGCCCCAGATATCGGCAACGATTTCGCCGCGGGTGAGCTTATCAGCGGTAGCGATATCCACATAGGTGTGCTGGAACTCGATGAAGCTGGGATCGATCAGGAAGCCGGTGCACAGTGCGTCATGGATGGGAGTGACGTCCAGACCGAAGGTTTCCACATGGGTGGCTCCGAAGAAGTCCAGCAGCTCTGCAACCAGGGTCGGAACCTTGCCGCCCAGTGCACGCAGGCGCTCCTTATCCTCGGGATGGAACAGGGCCTTCATGGAGATGTCCAGGGTGTTCAGGTAGATTTCGCAGCCGCTCTGCATAACGATGCGTGCAGCTTCCGGATCCTGGTAGATGTTGAATTCCTGTGCGGAGAGCACGTTGCCCTCAGTGTATACGGAGCCGCCCATGATGACGATGCGGTCGATCTTGGCCTTATCTTCCGGAGTGGCCAGCATTAGGGTGATGGCAACGTTGGTCAGCGGGCCAACGGCAACGATGGTGACCTTTTCTTCGGTTTCGCGCAGGGTGCGGAGCATGAACTCAACTGCATGTTCCTTCTGCTTCTTGCCGACGGCCTTCGGAATTTCAGGGCCGCCCAGGCCGTCTGCGCCATGGATGGAGATGCCGGTATCGCGGTAGAGGTCATTGAACATGGGACGGCCGCAGCCCTCATACACGCCGATGCCTTCGATGCCTGCATATTCCATCACGCGGATGGCGTTGTTGGTCACGTTTTCGATGTAGCTGTTGCCGGCAACGGTGGTAACGCCCAGCATTTTGATGTTGTCTGCCTTGCATGCCAGCAGAAGGGCAATCGCATCGTCATGACCCGGATCGCAGTCGAGAATTACATTATACATGGTGGTTCCTCCCATCAAGAATTTCTTTGCATTTGTTCCTCCAAAGCAGCAAGCTGGCTTTGGGAAATTTCAATTTTGCCGCGGGACAGGCTGATCAGGCCCTGTTCCCGCAATTTCTTCACGCAGCGGTTCACCGTGCGCAGGCTAGCGGAACAGACCTCGGCCAGTTCCTGCCGGGTATAAGAGATGCGCCCCGGTCCCAGCTGGATCAGCTGCATGATCAATCTCTGCGTTGCATCGGAATTGGTGTACTGGCTGGACTGCACGGAAGCCGCGCAGAGCTTTCCGGCCAGAACGCGGGTCAAATCCCAGCAGACGGAAATATCGCTGTGCACCCATCGAATGAACGCTTCCAGCGGAATCCGCAGCAGTTCGCTGTCCTCAAAAGCGCGGGCTGCATACACGCTGCGTTCCGCACCGGCGATGGCCTCCATCTCTCCCACGATGCCGCCCGCAGGTACAGTGACAACCTTGTTTTCCTGTCCGTTTTCACCGATGCTGAGAATATTGATTCTGCCGCGCCGGACCAGATACACATACTTGAGCAATCCATCCCGCTGAAGCACCTGCTCACCCTTGGCGACATGCACCGTGCGGCTCAAATCCTTCAACCATTGGGGGGCTTCCGGCATGTTCACATACATCGCCGTTCCCAGCTGTTCGCGCTCCATGCCTGCACCTCCGTCCAAGCGGCAATTCTTCATCTACACACATTCCTTACATACCTATATTATCAAACTTAACGTTTGTAAAAAAGGACACATGTCCCCTTTCCCAAAATACCCTCAAAAAAGCCGCTAAAAACTAGGAAAACCTGACAGCAAAAACAAGAAATCAGTTCCATTCGAAGCACAAAAAAACTGCCATGCATTTCATGCACAGCAGTTTTTGCGAAATCAAATGATTTCCACAAACACCGGCTTGGAGCTCTTTGCGGAAGCGGCCTTCACGACGGTGCGGATGGCCTTCGCAATGCGGCCCTGCTTGCCGATGACCTTGCCCATATCATCCGGATCGACGCGCAGTTCGATGGTGATGGAATCCTCACCCTCAACTTCACGCACATCGATGGCTTCCGGC
>JAGBAU010000121.1 GCA_017938785.1 Clostridia bacterium | reverse complement strand
TCGGAGATGATCTTTACGAGAATCTCGTCATCCTTGATTGCGGGCATTTCAAAGGTATCCAGACGAAGGTCGTTAGCGGCATGCATACGTACTGCTTTGTTCAACATATCTGTATCCTCCCAATTTTACACTCAGAAGCTGGTTTCCAGCTTTTCCTGAATGTATTATACCACAGTTTGCTATAAAATCCTATACATTTCCGCAAATATTACATCAAATTTTTTATGCATAACAAAAGAGAAACCGCAAAACGGCTTCTCTTTATATTTTGAATATCGCTCAGCGTCTTCCGCGGCCTGCGCCGCCGCCGAAGCTGCGGCCACCGCCGGAACGTCCACCGCCAAATCCTCCGCTTCGCCCACCGCCGAAGCCACTGGAACGCCCGCCACCGAAGCCACTGCCCCCGGAGTGAGGACCGGATCTGTGGTGATGCACATGATGGTAGTGATGGTGATGCCTTCCTGAGCCAAAGAACAAGCCGAGCCAGGGAAACCTGAAGAAGAGCAGCAGCACAGCAGTCGTAATGATTAAGCCGGTGGCACTGCTGAACACATGTACGATTCTATCCTGGTAGCCGCGATGATAACCGCCGTCTGCAAACCAATAGGATGCGGGCCCGTCATTGGCATATGCACCTCCGCTGCTTGCACCGCCCATCCCGCGGGAAGCTGCTCCCGAAGCGGCATATGATTCGTATGCAGCCTTACCATCTTCGATGTCAAGATCGAGATTATAGTATTTTGCATAACGCTCAAGCACTGCTCCGAAGTATTTCAGAGCGCCTGCTTCGTAGTTCTTTGCAGCAAAATCAGGTTCCAGAACCTCATCATTCAGTTCTCCAAGGATACCTGAGGAAAAGATCCGATCAATGCCTGCGCCGGGAAGCGCATAGTAATTGTCTTCCTTGATGGCCATCAGCAATAGAAAACCATTGTTTTCTTCTGCAGAACCAATGCCCCATTCATTGAACAGGTCATAGGCATAATCGTAAATATCTTCATCGCCGATGCTGTTCAGCGCCGCGACCACAATCTGTCCCCCGCACTGCTCATAGAGCAGCTGGTTGCAGAAGAAGATAGTTCCCTCTGCCTCGGTGCTCAGCACATTGGCGGTATCCAGATAGTAAAAATCATCTCCGGGCTGCACCACTGCAAACGCCGAAGCGCTCATGGCAAGCACCGTACACAGAAGCAATAAGAAAGCAAGCTTTCTTTTCATTCTATCCTCCGTTCAATCAAAAACCTGCGCTGAGGGGTTTAATTCCCAGCAGGCCGCTGACGCCCCTGACAATGAAACCATCGGCCAGACCGTCATTAAATTCCGCCGCGAGTTCATGATAGGGATCCTTCTCCATCATGCGTACCGCGCCCTGGAAATCGTCATAGGCGAGCTTGAAATCCCTGCGCTGTGCATCGGTCAGATCGTATGAGTACATTTTATTGTACATTTCATCCGCAAGCTGGCGAAGGCCGTTCAGCTCGGTCATATACTTATATGCACCGGGTTCTGTACCGGCATCAAAGGCATCCATAATCTCATTCAACCACTGGTCGTCGCCCTTGACAAGCTGAAGCTCCAGCGCCATGGTGCGGGCGTTTTCAAATGCGCGCTCCAGATAGACGCTCATGCAGTGCGTGTTATCTCGATCGTCCGCGCCCTCATGGAAAACCTCAAGAATATCTGCCCGTTCACGCGCGATGCTCGCGCCGCCCAAGCCGAATACGCTTCCGATTACACAGACAGCCAGCACAATCCATGCAATTACCCGGTTTTCACTCAGGCGCACATTGGTATCCTCCTTCATTTACTGACGAATCTCCAGCAGCTTGTTGCGCAGCTCGGTTTCGATCGCAGCCAGCTCAGCTTCAGCATTGCGGCGCTTTTCCTTGCCCTGCTGCTGAATGGAGAGCACCTCATCCATGGTGGAGATGAGCATCTGGTTGGTTTCCTTCAGGGTTTCGATATCGATGATGCCGCGTTCCGCCTCGCGTGCGGATTCGACGGAAGCCATATGCAGCTTCTCGGCATTCTTCCTGAGCAGCTCGTTGGTGAGATCGGTGACGCTCTTCTGGGCCTCCATGGCCTTCTGGGTATGGGCGATGCCCAGGGCCATGACCATCTGGCTCTTCCAGAGCGGAATGGTGTTCACGATGGAGGTCTGAATCTTCTCCGCCATCAGCTGGTTGCTGGACTGAATCATGCGGATCTGGGGCGCCATCTGGATGGAGATGTTGCGGGTGAGCTCCAAATCGTAAATCTTCTTTTCGAAGCGGTCCGCCTTATCGGTGAGGTCCTTGGCAGCCTGCGCATCCTCGGGCAGGCCGGAAGCCTTGGCCTTATCGTAAGCCTGCTGAATCTCGTTGGCCCGGAACTCCTCCAGGCGCAGCTTGCCGGCAGCGATGTACATGGAGAGCTCCTTGAAGTACTTCAGGTTCTGCTCGTACAGGCGATCCAGCATGGCAATATCCTTGAGCAGCTGAATCTGGTGAGCTTCCAGCGCTTCAATGATGCGGTTGACGTTGACTTCGGTATCGTCATACTTGGCCTTCATAGTTTCAATGCTGCTGCGCTGCTTCTTGAAGAAGCCAAAGAATCCCTTACCCTCTCCCTCATCGGTTTCAAAGCCGCGCAACTCTGCAACGAGGTTGGCAATCTGATCGCCGATTTCGTCCAGATCCTTGGTCTTGACATTCTTGAGGGCAGCATCCGAAAACTGGGATATGTTCTGCTGGGCAGCTGCGCCGTAGGAAAATACCAGATTTGAATCCGTCACATCGATCTGCTTGGAGAATTCATTGATCATGTTCTGTTCTTCTTCGGAGAACTGCTGCTTCTGTGCGGCGTCCGCTTCAACCTGAGCAACGATCGCTTCTGCTTCCTGAGCAGCCTCTTCAGCTGCAACCGCAACAGCTGCATCCGCAGCGGGGGCAACAACGGGATTCAACGTGAGCTTGATTTCATCAGACATGGTTTTTCCTCCTGTACGTTTCAGTTTCCGGCCTGTGCCGTCTGTTGTTCTCCATGCATGCTCCCCTTGCCGATCAGTCCGTCGGAAGCCATCATGGTTTCGAGCACATCAATATCGGTTTCAATGTCCAGGGTCCGATCCCTGAAGAGATTATCCATCTGCTTTTCAAAGGCCTGCGCAATCATGTTGAGACTGTTCTCAATGGACAGCATGGCCTTGGCAATATTTTCGCCCGCATTTTCGGTCTTCATCATCAAGCGATAGCTTTCCATGAGCTTTTCCGCAGTAGGCAGATAGTAGTTCATGAACTTTCGCACCGCTTGTGCCTGGCTGGTATCCCTTTCAAGAACCCGGAAAATGCCTTCCCCTGCCGCTACCATGCGGTCAAGGTTAGCAGAGATTTTTTCATCCGGAATCTCTGCATTTGCACGCACGAGATGATCCAGGCGCAACCGTCCCTCGTTGATCAGCGCGTCTACAGTCTTATCTCCGGACTTCGGCGCAATTCGCACTTCGACTTCCCGTCCAGGAAAGAGCTTTGAAAGCAACAGGTAAATACCTGTCGAGAGCGCAGCAACCAGAATCAGAAACCATAATTTCAGCAGCATTCCGGGAGAGATGAATCCCAGCAAAAGCCAGAGCACGGCTGTTCCATAAATCGGAATTGCCGATCGGATCCTCTTTTTCTTCATGTCCATCACCTTGAGCACATTATATCCGTACAATTTCCAAAATACAAGGATTTCGCATCCAAATCCACATTTTTACGCCTGAATTGTCAGTTTGCGGCAGGCTGGGCATCGTATACAATGGATACCGGACAGTGATCGCTGCCAAAGACTTCGTTATAGATTTCTGCATTCAGAATCTTTTCCTTCGCACGTTCGGAAACGATGAAATAGTCGATGCGCCACCCCACGTTGCGTTCGCGCGCCTTCATTCGATAGCTCCACCAGCTGTACTTGATCTCCTCGGGATGCAGATAACGGAAGGAATCCACAAAGCCCGCGGAGAGCAGCTCGGTCATCTTGCCGCGCTCCTGATCGGTAAAGCCGGGATTCATGCGGTTGGTTTTAGGGTTCTTGAGGTCGATCTCCTGATGGGCTACGTTTAGGTCACCGCAGAGCAGCACGGGCTTTTCGCTGTCCAGCTTCTTCAGGTATGCACGGAAGTCATCCTCCCACTGCATGCGGTAGTCCAGGCGCTTGAGGCCATCCTGGGAGTTGGGCGTGTAGCAGCAAACCAGATAGAATTCGCCCATATCGCAGGTAATCACGCGGCCTTCATGATCGTGTTCATCGATGCCGATGCCGTAATTCACGCTGAGCACGGGCACACGGGAAAACACAGCCGTACCGGAGTAGCCCTTCCTGTCCGCACAATAGAAAATCTGCTCATAGCCGGGCATATCCACCGTACACTGGCCCTTCTGCATCTTGATCTCCTGCAGGCAAAGCACATCGGGATTCATCGCCTCCACACTGGGATAAAAATCTTTTCCAATCACAGCGCGCAGGCCGTTTACATTCCACGATACCAGTTTCATCAAAAATAAACATCCTTCCATATCAGAATATGGTATAATCTATTTAACTGATAACCATTATAGCACAAGTTTAAAACACTGCCAATAATAAAGATTCGGAGATGAATTCAATGACCCTTCGCGAAAAAGCCCAGCTTGCAGAAAAGGCTGCACGCGCTGCCGGCGAAATGCTGCTTCAGCATCCCCATACCCCTGCCCATCATAAGGGTGAAAATGACTTTGTGACCGAAATGGACCTGAAGAGTGAGCAAATGATTCGTTCTATCCTGCTGGGGGCATGTCCCGAGGACGGTTTTTTCGGCGAAGAGGGCGGCGGTAACGAAACTGCCCCGGGCCGCTGGATCGTCGATCCCATTGACGGCACCTCCAACTTCTTCAAGGGTGAAATCCTCTACACCATCTCCATCGCCTATGAACAGAACGGCGAATTGGTGGTAGGCTGCGTATACTGTCCGCCCACCGGCGAACTTTGGCTCGCAGTCAAGGGCGAAGGCGCAACCTTCAACGGCCAGTCCATTCACGTTTCCAATGAAAGCGTGCCCCGCAATTCCTTCCTGCACATGTCCTTCTGCCACCGGGTACCGTGGGCAAATGAATATGTAATGGAGCGCCTGAAGGAAATCACCAAGACCTACAGCGACCTGCGCCGCACCGGCTCCGCGGCTTACGACCTGAGCTGTGTGGCCTCCGGCAGATGCGAAGGCTTCTTCGAGCTCTATCTGCATATCTATGACATCGCAGCCGGCATCGTAATCCTGAAGGAAGCCGGCGGCATGGTTTCCGCATGGAAGGAAGACGATGACGTCCTGATCAGCGGCCATATTCTGGCCACCAATGGCAGAATTCATGAGCATCTGCGCCAAATCCTGCTCTCAGGTAACCTTTCCATGCTTGACAAGGAAAACCCTGTATGATAAAATCACTTTGCTGAGATTGGGAAAAGTAAGCCCCCTCCCCGCCTAAGAGAGCATTCGTCACCGGCTGAAAGCGGATGCGGCAAGGGACGGCTGAATGTGCGCCCAGGAGCATTCCTTGTAATGGAGGACGGGTTCGGCCCGATAAAGCCGGAAAGAGTATTTTACAGAGTGGAACCGCGGCCACGCCTCTGTTTGGAGGTGTGGCCGCTTTGATTTTCTGGAGGTGCAATTCAATGAAAACCATGTATGTATTCAACACCCTGAGCCGCAAAAAGGAACCCCTTGTACCTGTTCAGGAAGGCAAGGTCGGCATCTATGCCTGCGGCCCGACGGTCTACAATTTCTTCCATATCGGCAACGCCCGTCCCTTCGTCATCTTCGATACCCTGCGCCGCTTCCTGGTGCACCTGGGCTATGAAGTAAAGTTCGTCCAGAACTTCACCGATATCGACGACAAGATGATCCGTCGCGCCAACGAGGAAGGCACCACCGTTGAAGCCATCGCCGACCGCTACATCGAAGAATACTACAAGGATGCCGGCGCCCTCGGCGTAAAGCCCGCAGACGTCCATCCCCGCGCCACCAAGCACATCGGCGAAATTATCGGCCTGATCAAGAAACTGGAGGCCAAGGGCCTCGCCTACCCCGCCGGTGATGGCGACGTATACTTCGATACCCAGGCATATCGCTCCAACTACGGCAAGCTGATCGGCCAGGATCTGGATGATCTGGAGTCCGGCGCTCGCATCGAAGTTGGCGATATCAAGCGCCATCCCATGGACTTCGCCCTCTGGAAGGGCCAGAAGCCCGGCGAGCCCGCCTGGAAGAGCCCCTGGGGCATGGGCCGTCCCGGCTGGCACATTGAGTGCTCCGCGATGAGCATGAAGTATCTGGGCGAGACCTTCGACATCCACTGCGGCGGTGTGGACCTGATCTTCCCCCATCACGAGAACGAAATCGCCCAGTCCGAAGGTGCAACCGGCAAGCCCTTTGCCAAGTACTGGATGCACAACGGCCACATCAACGTAGACAACAAGAAGATGTCCAAGTCCGCGGGCAACTTCTTCACCGTGCGCGACATTGCCAAGGAGTACGATCTGGAAGCCGTGCGCATGTTCCTGCTGTCTGCCCAGTACCGCAGCCCCATCAATTTCTCCCGCGATCTGGTCATTGCAGCAAAGAATTCCCTGGATCGCATGTACACCGCCCGCAACAATGCCATCTTCCTGCTGGACAGCGCGGCTGAACGCGAACTGAACGAAGCCGAAAAGGCGTTCATCGAGCGCGGCAAGCAGGCGGTTGAGCGCTTTGACGAAGCCATGTGCGATGATCTGAACACCTCTGAAGCCTTGGGCGTTGTGTTCGATTATGTGCGCGACATGAACACCCAGCTCTCCGACGCCAACGCTCCCTGCAAGGCCGTTCTGGAGGAGGGCCTGAAAATGCTGGCTGAGATGACCGATGTTCTGGGCCTGCTGTCCAAGGAATACGACGCCACTCCCGAAGACATCAAGGTGCTGGTTGAAGCCCGCACCGCAGCCAAGAAGGCCAAGGACTTCGCAGAAGCCGACCGCATCCGCGCTGAGGTTCTGGAAAAGGGTTACATCATTGAGGATACCCCCAAGGGTCCGAAGGTACGCAAGGCATAATCAACAGCTATCCCCCGTCTCCGGACGGGGGATAGTTTTATACCCCGCAGCATAGCGCTGCGGGGTATTTTGGTTTACATCAATAACCCTTGATTGACAAGCGATCAGATGTGATGAGCGATACGCCATCTTCCACGTAAGACTTTGCCTTCGTCGTGGAATTGACGGTATGCAGATTGACCTCCAGGCCATACTCGTCTGCAATCTGCATAAAGGACGGTTTCCACCAGGAGTCCCACATGCTGATGTACTCTATGCTGTTCGCATGGCAGAAGGAAGCTATGCTTCGCACCTGCGAAGCGGTAGGCGCCTTTCTGAACGACAAATACATCATATAAACATACTGTCTGAAGGGATGGATGCTGCTCACCACGGAATACATGGCCTTATTGTAGATCATAACGACCATGCGGTCGAGCACATGCTCCAGGCCCATGTTCTTCGCCGTGGAAACGATGGTGTTATACTGCCTGCGCACATCCGAAGCGCCAGTAAGCTTGGTATCCATGAAGATATAGGCGTCCGGGTATGCATCCATCAGTTCAAGCAAACCGGCAAGATCCAGGGGCGTATATTTGTCAAACACCTTCTGTCTCATGAATTCCTTATGCGTAGGAATATAGCCCTTGCTCAGCTTGCTGCTGACACGGTTTTTCGACCAGCTGTGCCAAAGCACAAGCTTCCTGTCCGACGTATAGGAGAAGTCCACCTCGAAGAAGCGATGGCCGTCTGCATAGTTGGCCAGGAAGGCCTCCAGCGAATTGGAATAAACCTGTCCGTTTACCGCGCCCATGGCGTGCATGATGGTCTTCACGGGATACCTGTGGGTCAGAAGCTGAACCGTAACCAGAATCTGTGTAAAGGCACCATTGTATGCGCTTACACGAATCAGCGTCGCACCTGCGCGCCTGGCGGTGATCACACCGGATTCCGACACGGATGCAACGGACGGGTTATCGCTCGCGAAGGTAAGGTGCAGATTGGTATATTCGCCCTTGTCCACTGCAATCTGGAAGCTCGAGCCCTTATCCATCTTCATTTCATTGAAACCGCTTTCATTCAGCGCAGGTTCAATGACAGAGACGTGATCCGGGGCAGGAAGCGCATGCAGTTCCATGGTTGCAGACACACCATTGTACGCAGTAACCGCAATTTGAGCCGTACCCTCCGCAATTACATTCACAAGGCCGTCATGTTCGCCAACCGTTGCAATTTCAGGCGTCAGGCTTTCAAACTTATAGGTGCCGGTCGAGCCTTCGTTGACGCTTGCGCAAAGCGTTACAGTATCCCCAACGCCAACAGCTGCGTAGCCGGGAACAATCGTCATGCCCGTCGGTTCAGGCAACACCTTCATCCGGATCTCGGATTTGCGTTTGTTGTAGGTAACTGCCCGAACGACAGCCTCACCCTCCCCAACTGCCACTGCGGCGCCCGTTTCAGGATGGACGAGAATTACGTTCTCGTCGCTGGATTCAAACCAGTAATCACCGGCGCTGCCCTTGGAAAGTTTGGCTGTGAACAGGAATTCTTCGCCTGCGCCGACGGTCGTTCGATCAGTGGAAAGCTTTATGCTGGTCGGAGCAGAAACGACGCGTACCTTCACTGATTGAGAGACGCCGTTGTAGGCCTTCACGGTAATGACCGCAGAACCGACCCGCTTGCCGGTGATCACACCACTGGAATTGACCTTCACAATGGAGCCGTTGCTTGAACTGAATCGCAGCCCACTGACCGTGTTCTCGGGCGAAAGCGACGGCTTCAGCTGAACGGATTCATTCAGGCCGATCGTTGCAGGCGTTGTGCTCAGGTCAATGGCGGTGGGTTCAGGAACGATGGTCACGCGGCAAACCGCAGATACCTTATTGTAAGCGGTAATGGTGACATCAGCCGTACCCTCTTCTTGCCCGGTGATCTTGCCATTGACATCAACCTCGGCAATCGCAGCGTCAGAGGATGCAAACGTCACCCCGCCTGCTGCGCCTTCATCCAGGCTATAGCCCAGCACCCAGCTATCCCCTACACCGACCGAAGCTTCAGTCTTTGTGGGCACAACAACGGTAGGCGCGGCCTTTACCTGGAAGTTGACACGCTTATACTTGCCATTGTAGGTTCGCACCTCGATCACAGCGGTTCCAATGCTCACGCCCTTGAGCAGGCCGTCAGAGGTCACCGTTGCGATTTCAGGGTTCAGGGACTTGAAGCTGGCTGCGCCGTTGCTTCCAGCGTTCACCTTGTAACTCAGCTGAAATTCCTCTTCAAGACCAATGGACTTCCGCGGGGTCACAAGGCTCACGCTGGAAGGCGCGTTCCTGACCGTAATCGTATAACTTGCAGAAAAGCCGTTATACGTGGTTGCAGTGATCGTTGCCTTGCCTGCGCGCCTGGCCGAGACGAGACCGTTGCCATTGACGCTCGCAACCCTTGTATTGTTGGACTTATACTTGATCGTTCCGACCGTTACAGCCGGAATCACAGAGGACGCCAGCTGCAGCTTCTCGCCGATGCCGATGGTTTTGCGGCCTGCGTTCAGTTCAATCGCTTCCGGAGCGGGCACCACCGTTACATGGGCAGTTGCCCTGACATGGTTGTAGGCCTCAAGGGTAATCGTTGCTTCACCCGCTGCATGGGCAAACAGCTTTCCCTGTGCATCGGTTTCGATGATCTCAGATGCATCCGAAGCAAAGCCGACTGCGCCGGCGCTGCCTTCATTCAGGCTGTAGCCAAGGATCCAGCTATCCCCTGCGCCGATGACCACTTCCGTCTGGTTCGGAGTGATTGCTTCAGGCGCGGGTTTTACCTCAAACTTAACCCGCTTATACTTGTTGTTATAGGTTCTGACCTCGATCTCCGCAAAGCCAACAGCTACGCCCTTGAGCAGGCCGTCCGCTGTTACAGACGCGACTTCCTCGTTCAGGGAACGGAAGCTTACCGCGCCATTACTGCCACTGTTCAGCTTAT
>JAGBAU010000120.1 GCA_017938785.1 Clostridia bacterium | reverse complement strand
GGCCGTATCCAGCTTATCATCATCCACACCGGTGAGCAGGGTGGTATTTCCCGAGCGAAGGAAGCCGCCGGTGGTGGCGAGCTTGGTTGCGCCGAAGCCCTCTGCCATCAGCTTACTGACCAGACGGGAAGCATCTTCATCCTGAACGATTGCAATAATTAACTTCATGCGCTTCACCCCTCCTTTATCTTATGGATATTATACACGACTTTTTTCTCTTGTGCAAGGTGGAATTTGAATCCCCGCTCACAAAAGGATGCAGATCATGCCGCCCGAGCCCTCGTTGATGATTCTGCCCATGGAGCTTCTGAGCTTTGACCGGGCGTCATCCGGCAGGTGCGTGAGCTTTATGTTCATTTCATCCCGCACCAGATCCCGCAGGGGCTTTCCGAAAACCTCCGTGGACCACAGCTCCGATGGATCCTTTTCGTACTCCCTGGTCAGGTTTTCCAGCAGCTCGCGGCTCTGCTTTTCTGCACCCACGATGGGACTGACGCTGGTGTTCAAGTCCACCCGTATCATGTGCAGCGACGGGGCGCTGGCCTTCAATCTTACGCCGTAGTGCGCGCCCTCCTTCGCAAGCTCCGGTACGCTGAGCTCCATCTCCTCCACCTTGGGCAGCACCACGCCGTAGCCGGTTTGCTCCACGCTCTGAAGGGCGGCGGATACCTTTTCATAGGCGCGGCTGTTCTCCACCAGCTTCTTCATCAGTTCAAACAGGTGCTCTTCATCTTCGATCTCCTGGCCGCTGGCCTCGCCCAGTATCTTGTAAAACAGGCCGTCCTTCATGTTCAGCCGGTAATCCACTCTGCCTTCGTTCAGTGCAATGGAGGACAGGTTCATATCCTCGGCATATTCGTTTTCCGCAAAGGCCTCCCGCACCCGGGCGTGCTCGCGCAGCTTGCGCATGTTCTGCGCCGCATCGTTCACGGTGTCCAGCACCGCCTTGCCCAGCCAGTGATCGCCGTTCAGCGACGTGAGCCAGGAGGGCGCCTGGATGCGGATCTCCCGCAGCGGGAACTCAAACAGCAGGCTTTCGAGGATATTGTCCACATCCCCTTCGCCCATGTTCAGGATGTCCGTTGAAATCACCGGCACGGCATACTTTTCCCGAAGCGCCTCCTCCAGGCTGCGGGTAGATGCATCCTTCGGATGGGTGGAATTGAGCAATACGATAAAGGGCTTGCCCAGGGCGCGCAGTTCGCCCACCGCCCGCTCCTCAGCGGCCTCATAGGCGGAGCGCGGCAAATCCACGATGCTTCCGTCCGTGGTCACAACCACGCCGATGGTGGAATGATCCTGTATGACCTTGCGGGTGCCGATTTCGGCGGCCTCCTCGAAGGGAATATCGTGATCGAACCAGGGCGTGCGCACCATGCGCGCAGAATTCTCCTCGTCCGTTCCCAGCGCACCGGGCACGAGATAGCCCACACAGTCCACCAGCCGCACCCGTGCGCTGGAAGCATCCTTCAAATGAAGCTCGATCGCATCATTGGGCACAAATTTGGGTTGATTGGTCATTACCGTTTTGCCGGCAGCGCTCTGGGGCAGTTCATCCCGGGTGCGCTCACGGCTGTGTTCATCCTCCATATTGGGCAAGACCATCAGCTCCATGAACCTTTTGATGAAGCTAGACTTACCCGTACGGACAGGGCCCACGACGCCGATATAAATATCCCCGCCGCAACGGCCCGCTATGTCCCTGTAAAGTGCGTTCTGATCCATGGAACACGCCTCCCATTGCTTCTTCACATCAACCTTATGAGAAGCTTTTCCTGCTTATGCAGAAGCTTCCCTTGCATTTGGCGGGCGTTGCGCTTATAATAAAGGATGAACATTTGGTCGGAGGACGGCATGAAGAACAAACACAATCGCAAGGGAATGCTGCGCGGAATCATCGACTGCTACCGCGGCCTGCCCCGGGATTTGAAGAGCAAAAATCACGAGCGGAAGCGCCATGCGCAGAACGTGCTGGTGGTCAGCATCTGCATTCCGATCATGATCGTCTGCCTGGCTTACATGACCCACTGGGAGCTGACGCGCATCGCCATCGAGCGGGACAACGCGGCCTTCAGCGCCCTCTATTCCCCGGTCACCGTCGCCCCGACCTTCACGCCTTCGCCCGTTCCCACGGTCACGCCGACCCTGGAACCCACGCAAACGCCGGCCTCGGAAGCCACTGCGGCGGCTGAAGAAACGACTGAGCCCACCGCCGAACCCACCTTGGCGCCCACTGAGGCTCCGACGCCTTCCCCCACGCCGACTCCGGTTCCCACGGCCACCCCCGAGCCCTTTGAGGTTGCCGTGGACGCGACCCTTACGCCCCTGGCTACCCCGGATGCAGACACCATCGTGTTCGCCCTGGAAACCCCGCCGCCCAATCAGCACGCCTTCGGCGACCTGCTGGCGCTGAACCCCGAGACCGTAGCATTTTTGCGCATCGGGGATTTCATGTCCCTGCCGGTGGTGCAGAAGCCCAACGACAACGATTACTACCTGAACCACAACTTCGCCCTGGAGGACAGCATCGCGGGCACCCTGTTCCTGGACGGCTCCAACCTGATCGTACCCGAGGACAAGAATCTGATCGTCTACGGCCACAACATGCGCAACGGTACCAGGTTCCGCCCGCTCCTGCAGTACGAACAGCTGTCCTTCCTGAAGGATAATCCCATCGTCCGCTTCGATACCATTTACAAAAACCGGGATTACGTGCCCTTTGCCGTATTCACCGTGACCGCCGACCCGGGCAGCAGCCGCTACCTGAACATCCGCCAGTTCCTGCTGGATGAGGATGGCTGGGACGACTACATCTCCGGCATGCGCAGGCTGTCGGTGCACAACATCCCCGTGGATGTGCAGTACGGCGACAATGTGCTCCTTCTGGTCACCTGCGAATACACCCATAACAACGGACGCTTCGTGGTGGCCCTGCGCGCCCTGCGCGAGGGAGAAACCCGCGAGGATATGATCCGGCTGGTGCAGAATGCAAAATAAAGAAGAGACGCCCTCGCGTCTCTTCTTTATTATAGTTCGATATCCCCCATCCGGGCCGCATGAAACAGGAATTGCTGTAAAAGGCCTGCATTTTTGCCCAGCAGTTCACGGGCGGCAAGCATCATCTTCTTCCGGCTCAGGCCCTCGATGCCGAACCAGCTTTTGAGCAGCCTTTCCACCCAAACATCCACCGGGAAGGCAGACGTCTGGCCGCAGCCGAAGAGCAGCACGCAGTCTGCCACCTTATCCCCCACGCCGGGCAGGGTTGTCAGCTTTTCATGGGCGTTTGCGTAGCAGCCGCAGCGCAGCTCGTCCATGCAGAATCCGTCCAGAACCATCCGGGCGGTGTTTTTGAGGAAAGGTGCGCGATAGCCCACGCCCATGGCGCGCAGCTTTTCCTCCGAACAGGCTGCCAGCGCTTCCGGGGTCGGAAAGCCGTACAGTGCTTCGCCATGCCAGTCGAATGAAGATCCCAATTCCCGGCTGACGGCATGCACAAGGGTGCGGATGCGGCCCACATTGTTGTTGGAGGAAAGGATGAAGGCGATCAGCGCCTCCCAGGTGGGCTGGTTGAGCACGCGCAGCCCCGGATAGAGCTCGATGGCCCGCTTCGCCTGGGGTATATGGGCATACTCCCGGGCAACCACGCCGTAGTCTCTGTCCAGATCCAGGTAATGGCGCAGCTCCTCCCGGGTGAAATCACCCTCGGCGTGGATTTCATCGCCATCCTTCCAGATTTCCACAGGCCGGCCGGATACAACGGCTGCAAAGCCGCGCTGCGTCTCCTTCCAGTGGAAGCACTGGGCGCTGTCCACAAGGCACAGCTTCAAATCCAGGCTTTCGTTTCCGATCATCATATGCAACCTCCGCAAGCGGTACGGAATAAGAAAAAAGTGTCAAAGATTACTCTCTGACACTTTGAAAAGCTTCACCAAATTATTCGGCTGCTGCTTCGGCCTGAGCGTAGACGCTGACCTGCTTGCGGGTCTTGTCCTTGCGCTCGAACTTTACGATACCATCGATCTTTGCGTAGAGGGTATCATCATCGCCGATGCCAACGTTGTTGCCGGGATGGATCTTGGTGCCGCGCTGGCGAACCAGGATGTTGCCTGCGAGCACGAACTGACCATCGCTGCGCTTGGTGCCCAGACGCTGAGCATGGCTGTCGCGGCCGTTACGGGAGGAACCCATACCCTTCTTATGAGCGAAGAGCTGAAGATTCATCTTGAACATT
>JAGBAU010000119.1 GCA_017938785.1 Clostridia bacterium | reverse complement strand
ATTCCATCATCGGTGGTCTGGGGGATGCGGTGGCTTCGGCGCTTTGCGAAGGCTGCCCGGCCCCGCTTCTGAAGATTGGTATTCCGGACGTCTATGGACAGACGGGAAGCGCTAAGGAGCTGCTCAGTTTCTTCGGACTTACGGGTGCAGGCGTCGCTGAACGGGTGTGCGGATGGCTAAAAAAAGCACCCGAAAACACTGGTAATACCAATTTTTGATTTTGTAAAGCTGTGTTTTTAATAAAATATTACCTGATTTGGTGTAAAATCAACTGAAAATTGAGCGATTGCATACTATTTTCAAGGTTAATTTGTTAATTCTGACAAAGTATAAAAAATGACATGAATAATTTTTTACTTGAAGTATTTACAAATTAACGGCAGTATGTTATAATGTACAAGAAAAATGAACCGTTACATTTGCAGGTTCATTTTCGCTTGAATAATTTTGATTCAGTTTCTGCATTAGCAGACAAATAGTAAAGGAGGAACCCCCAAATGAAGAAAGTTCTCGCACTGGTCCTCATGATGATGCTCGTGCTGGCCCCCATGGCAATGGCCGAGTACAACCCCGCAGAGCACCCCGTTGCAATCTGCATGACCGTAGTAAACCATCCCGTACACCGCATCGTACAGCTCGGCTTCCTGAAGGCAGCTGCTGCTCTGGGCTACACCGACGCTAAGGTTATCGGCACCGAATCCGGCGACAACGCTGAGATGCTGGCTGCTGCTGAAGCATTCGCCATGGAAGGCGGCGAAGGCCTCCTGCTCTGGTGCGGCGACGCTTCCGGTTATGAGACCATGGCTTCCATCGCAGCTGATGGCGTGATCGTTGGTATCCCCCACTTCAACCACGCTCAGGAAGATGGCACCTATCCCGAAGGCCTGGCCTTCAACATGGCTTGCGACCCGGTTCTGTACGGCAAGCAGGTTGCTGAGCTGATGGCTGCTAAGCTGGACGGCAAGACCGGCTCCGTTGCCCTCACCCAGAACACCAAGAACATCACCGAAAACAGCGCCAACGACTCCTTCCGCGCAACTTGGGAAGAGATGAAGGCCACCTATAAGCTGGACGGCATCAAGCTGCTGGACACCGAACTCGAAGGCGGCGTTGTTGACTCTGCAACCGCTATCAACCTGGCAATCATCCAGGCCAACCCCGACATCATCGGCGCATTCGGCCTGACCGGCAACTCCCCCATCACCTGGGCAGATGCTGCAACCAAGGCTGGCAAGGCTGACGGCGAAATCTTCATCGTTGGTATGGACGCCACCGAAGGCAACCTGGACTACCTCGAGGCCGGCAAGGTTGGCGCTATCGTAGCACAGCCCCTGTACGAGGAAGCCTACAAGACCATGGAATACCTCGATGTTGTCCTGCAGGGCGGCGAAGTTCCCATGTGGACCGACCTGGTAGCTCCCGTTGTTACCGCTGACGGCGAAGGCGAGAACGGCCTGGCCCATCATCGCGGCATCGCAGCAGAAGTTGCTGAGTTCTTCAAGTAAGAAACCCACAATCCGGATTTAAAGTCGGAATAAAATCGGGGTCGCCTTTGCCCGTGCAAGGGCGACCCCCTTTCTAATGTATGAATACGCAGGTGCCGGATTCCGGCAACCATTTATCCGGGACGCCCTCGGGCTGCCCGAGAAGGAAAGACGGGTGATTTTTTCGTGAACTACGTATTGGAAGCAATCAATATCACCAAGAAATTTCCGGGCGTTTTGGCCAACGACAATGTCTGTCTGAATGTGAAACCCGGCGAAATTCTCGGACTGATCGGTGAAAACGGCGCTGGCAAGTCCACCATCCTGAAGGTTCTCAACGGAATTTATCCTCATGGCAGCTATTCCGGAACACTGAAGGTAAACGGCGAAGAAGTTAAGCCGATGAGCCCCAACGATGCAGCTGCAATGGGTATCGGCTATGTGCCGCAGGAAATCAACGTACTGAAGTATTACTCCGTAGCTGAAAACATTTACATGTCTGACCTGCACCTGACCAAGGTGACGGGCAAGCAGAGCAAGTCTCCCTTTGTTAACTTCAAGGCGATGTATGCTGCAACTGAAAAACTGCTTGCAGATAATAAAATCTCCCTGAATCCCCGTGCCGACGTGCGCAAGCTGTCCATTGGTCAGCAGCAGATGCTGATGATCGCCCGCGCACTGGCCACCAATCCGAAAGTGCTGATTCTGGATGAACCCACCACCTCCCTTTCCGAGGAAGACGTAGCGCAGCTGTTCACCGTTGTGCGCGCCCTGAAGGAAAAGGGAACGGGCGTCATCTTTGTTACCCATAAGCTGGCAGAAATTATGGAACTGACCGATCGCGTAACTATCCTGCGCGACGGCAAAAACATTTCCACCTTTGAAAAGGCTGAGTATGATACTGCCCGTATCATTCACGATATGATCGGCCGCGACCTGCAGAATATGTATCCGCCCCGCGATGTAAAGATCGGCGAAGAAGTTCTTCGTGTAGAAAACCTGACCGTAGCCCATCCCTATATCGCCAATAAGAACCTGATTGAAAATGTGTCCTTCTCGGTTCGTGCGGGCGAGGTTGTGGGTATGACCGGTCTGGTCGGCGCAGGCCGAAGTGAAGTCTGCATGGCCATTTACGGCATGCTGCCGGTGAAGAGCGGTAAGATTTATATCAATGGCAAGGAGTTCAAGCCCGGCTCTACCTCCAGGGCTGTAGCCAACGGTATTTCCATGGTATCGGAAGACAGAAAGGTATACGGCCTGAACTTCGTGTGGGATATCAAGACCAATATCGCAATTTCCAACCTGGATAAGATCTCCAATGGTCCCGTGGTGCAGGATAAGCGCATGCGCGGCCGAGTGCAGCCTTATTTCGATGGCCTGCGCATCAAGGCGCCCACCATGGGCACCAAGGTTGCAACCCTCTCCGGTGGTAACCAGCAGAAGGTTGTTATCGCCCGTTCTCTGAATACGGAACCCCGTCTCATCATCATGGACGAGCCGACCAAGGGTATCGACGTTGGTTCCAAGAATGATATTTATAACATCATCAATGACATGGCGGCAGACGGTGTTGCTGTTATCATGATCTCCTCCGAACTTCCCGAACTGATGGGCATGGCTGACCGTTATGTGGTCATGGCCGGCGGTAAGGTTGTCGGCGAACTCAGCCGCGAGGAAGCCACTGAAGATAAGATCATGGAAATGGCCGTATACGAAGGCTAATAAAAGGGGAGGGAGAAGAGAGAATGGAAAAGAAAGTTGTAAATGCCAAAAAGCCCTCCGCTTTGGGAAAAATCGGTAATTTGCTGATGATTCCGGAAGTCGGCGTGCTGATTCCGATTCTGATTCTTTGTGTTGTCACCACAATCCTGAAGCCCAAGTTCCTCACCTGGAAATATTTCTCCGGTATCTTCATGGGCTGCATCTTCATCGGTGTTGAATCCATCGGCCAGGCTTTCGTTCAGATCGCCGGCTGCGTAGACCTCTCCGTCGGTATGGCGGGCTGCCTGTCCGGCATCATGATGGGCGTTGCCTGCGGCTGGTGGGGCTGGGGCCTGGTTCCCTGCCTGCTGATCGCCCTGGCGACCGGCGCACTGGTGGGCCTGGTCAACGGCTTCTGCACCTGCAAGCTCAAGCTGGATGCCTGGATTACCACCCTTGCAACCCAGTTCATCTGCCGCGGCCTGGCGGTTACCATCAGCCAGGGCGAGCCGATGTCCATCAAGGCGCTGAACATTTCCGAGTTCAACCGCGCCCGTCCCCTGGGTCTTTCCTGGATGTTCTTCATCTTTATTGCCCTGCTGCTGCTCGGCGATTTCGTGCTCCGCCGCACCAAGTACGGCTTCAAGCTGCGCGCAGTTGGCGGCAATGAAAATGCAGCCATCATGGGTGGCATCAATGCTGATGCCGTAAAGATGACCGCTTTCGTGCTCTGCGGCATGTTCGCAGCCATCGGCGGCATCTTCGACGCTGTTAACAAGGCTTCTGCCAACTCTACCTTCGGCGATGGCCGTGAATTCCGTACCATCATTTGTATCGCCATCGGCGGCATCTCTGCCGGTAGCGGTTCCATGCTGGGCGTTGGCTTCGGTATTGCGCTGTTCCATATCCTGTGGTATGCACTGCGCATCCTGTCTGTGGATACCAACCTGCAGCTGGTGCTCATCGGCGCCCTGCTGCTGCTGTCGGTAATCCTTGACATCCAGCGCAAGAAGATGGAAGCGCGCCGCATCGCACGCTAAAGGAGGGCAAGCAAAATGACTCAGACGAATGTAAAAAAGAGCAATGATAACGCCCTCCGGCGTCTGCTGCGCACCGATGAATTCAGTGTATTCATTCCGCTGGTAATCATCGTTGCCATCACCACTATCTTCCGCCCAGATTTCCTGTCGATCAGCAACTTTGCGGCCATGTTTACCCAGATTCCCTTCATAGCAATCGTGGCTCTGGGCGTATCCTTCCCGCTGATGACCGGCAACATCGATATTTCCACCGGTAAGATCGCCGGCTTCTCCGGCATTATGATGGCATCCATGGCTTATGAACATGGAATGAACATCACCCTGGCTCTGGTGATCGGCCTTCTGTGCGGTGTGGCCATCGGTTTCATCAACGGTATACTGGTTGTACATGTAGGCCTTCCGGCCTTCATTGCCACCATGGGTACCCAGTATATGGTCGGTGGCGCACGCTACCTGTTCATCCACGGCTATCAGCTCAACATCCAGAACGGCCTTGTTGATTTCTTCGACAAGCGCATCGCCGGCATGCTGCCCTACTTCTGGATCATGGTAGTTCTCTACGTCATCATTTTCGTGGTCATTAAGTACAGCCTGTGGGGCCGCCGCATCCGCGCCGTTGGCGACAATGCAGAGGTAGCCACCCTGGCCGGTATCAATGCAAAGAGAATGAAGGTTCTGGCCTACACCCTGGCAGGTTTCTTCTCCGGTGTTGCCGGTATCCTGTTCACCCTGGACCTTGGCTATGGCCTGCCGGAAAATGGCGACGGCTGGGAGTTCCGCGCAATCGCAGGCTGCGTTGTCGGCGGTGTTTCCCTCTCCGGTGGTAAGTGCTCTCCTCTTGGCATCATCATCGGCGTCACGCTGATTCAGGTTGCAGAAAGTGCAATCATCTTCCTGGGCATGCCCACCACCATGCGTGTGGCAGTTCAGGGCGCCCTGATGGCAGCGGCAGTTCTGTTTGACATCTTCAGACAGTCCCGCAAGGTTGCCGCATAATTCAAACATATCGAAAAGATGCACTCTTGTGCGGGCAAATTCTGCCTTGAGCGCAAGAGCTGCATCTTTTCGTCAGTTGAGAACCCCAACATTTTACTTCAAGGAGAATGCGAACTATGAAAGTGGATCTGAACGGAAAAGTTGCGATTGTTACCGGCGGCGGCGGAGCCATCGGCACCGCAATGTGTCTGCAGCTGGCGGCAAACGGCGCCAAGGTTGTTGCTGCAGGACGAACCCTGAAAACCCTTCAGGCGACTGTTGATGCTGTAAAGGCAGCAGGCGGCGAAGCATCTGCAGTGGTCTGCGATGTTTCCAAGAAGGAAAGCGTAGATCAGCTGATTGCAGAAACTGTACGTATTTATGGCAGACTCGACTGCATGGTCAACAATGCCGGCATCAACGGTGGCCCCCAGTACCGCAAGCCTATCCATCAGTATGATGACGACCTGTGGGATCGCATCGTATCCATTGACCTGAACGGTGTATATTATTGCTCCAAGGCGGCAGCCAAGCAGATGCTCGCTCAGGGCGAGGGCGGCAGCATCATCAATATCGGCTCCATCGTCGGCCAGACCCCCCTTCGCCTGCAGTGCGCGTTCACCGCAGCCAAGGCGGGCGTATTTAACCTGACCCGCACCATGGCTCTGGAACTGGCTCCCCACGGCATCCGCGTCAACGGTATTGCTCCCGGCTCCATCATGTTTGAAGGCACCCGCGAGCTGTTCTATGCAAACCCGGAAACGGCGGCTGCTATCACGTCCCATTTCCCGATCGGTACTCCCGGTGAGCCCGATGATATCGCGGCAGCCACCTGTTACCTCGCTTCCGAGGACGCAAAGTTCGTTGTCGGCGCAATTATGACCGTTGACGGCGGCTGGATTTGCGGCTACAACAGAGACCTGTAAGGATGACCTTCGGTACGGATATCGGAAAATTGGGAGGTATAAATGATATGAATCTGAACGGAAAAGTAGTTATCGTTACCGGTGGCAGCGGCGCTATCGGCGGTGCGATTTGCAGGCGCTTTTCAAAGGCGGGCGCGAAGGTGATTGCCGCAGCCAGAAACCTTGAGAAGCTGGAAGCTGTTGTTGCAGAGATCAAGGCCGCAGGCGGCGAAGCCGCAGCTGTGCAGGTGGACGTGACCGATAAGGCGTCCTGTGCAAATATGGCCAATGAAGCCGTGCGCATCTTCGGCCGCGTAGACTGCCTGGTCAACTGCGCAGGCGTGACCGGAAGAATTGAAAACCGCAAGCCCCTGCATGAGTTTGACGACGATCTGTGGAACACCGTTATCAACACCAATATGACCGGCGTGTTCAATGCATCCAAGCCGGTGATCAATAAGATGGTTGAACTGGGTATCCACGGCAGCATCATTAATGTGGGCTCCGCCACCGGCCTGATCCCGCTGAAGCTGCAGTGCGCACATTCCGCCGCAAACGCAGGCGTGTTCAACTTCAGCAAGGCCATGAGCATGGAGTTGGCTCCGGAGCATATCCGCGTAAACGCCATCGCTCCCGGCGAGGTTTGGAATGATGATGTGAAGGAACTGATCGCCAAGGATGCTTCCAAGGAAGCAGAAATCACTTCCCACATTCCGGCAGGCCGCTTGGGTCAGGTGGAAGAAGTTGCAGGCCTCGCAGCATTCCTGGCCGGCGAAGAGGCTTCCTATATCTCCGGCGCCATTATTCCCGTGGATGGTGCATGGACCAGCGGTTACTCCAGAGACTTCTAAAAAACTAAGAATGAGGAGACAGACAATATGAAAGTATTGCTTGCATACCAGCCGGGTGAAATCCGCATCGTGGAAATGGAAAAGCCCGTTCCGGGTCCCCACGAAATTCTTTGTAAGGTAGCACATTGCGGCGTTTGCGCAACGGACGTTGCAATCATGAAGGGCATCCTGAACCTGGGCAAGGGCAACGAGCCCATCTATCCCGTACGCCTGGGCCATGAATGGTCCGGTACGGTTGTAGAGGTCGGCGAAGGCTGCTGGAAGTTCAAGGTTGGCGATCGTGCCATCTCCGATACCGGCTATTCCTGCGGTGAGTGTGAAATGTGCCGCAAGGGCGAGTATCAGTCCTGCCTGAACGGCCGCGCCATCGGCACCACCGGCAACTGCTGGCCGGGCGGCTTTGCAGAGTACATGCTGGTGCCCGAGCGCATCGCCTATAAGGTTCCGGACAATGTAGGCCTGGACGTTGCAGCCCTGATCGAGCCCACCAGCATCGGTTATTACGGCCTGGAGCGCGCCGGATTCGATGCCACCAGCACCCTGCTGATCGTGGGTACCGGCCCCATCTCCCTGGGCGGCATGGCCGTCGCCAAGGCCATGGGTATCGGCAAGACTATCGTTGCCGGCCGCAAGGACGCCAAGCTGGAAGTTGCCAAGAAGCTGGGCGCAGACATCGTGGTCAACATGACCAGGGAGGATCTGCGCGAAGTGGTCATGCGCGAAACCAACGGCCGCGGCTGCGAAATCGTTATGGACTCCACCGGCGCACCCAGCCTCATCAATGATGTGATGGAACTGGTTCGCGGCAGCGGCAAGCTGGTCATTCCCGCCTTCTATGAGCAGGAACTGAACCACGTGATGCTGGACCGCATCATCGCCCGCAACTGTATGATCATCGGCGCTGCAGGCACCCCGAACATCGGTCCCAAGGTACTGACCCTGCTGGAGAGCGGCAAGCTGGATCTCAGCCCCATGATTACCGACCGCTTCCCCTTCTCCCAGGTGGAGGAAGCCTTTGCAGCAGTGACTGCCCGCAATGAGAGCCGCGTAAAAGTGATGGTGGATTTTGAATGAAAAACTGGAAACCCGAATCCAGCCGTGAAGCCTGCATTCGCCGCTATGGCAACATGAAGCAGCTTTGCGGACTCAAGCGGTACGTGTTTTCCGACGGCAAGGCAAGCGGCGTTGAGGCCGTGGACGTGGAAACCGGCGGTGGGCTGCGCTTTACGGTGCTGCCCGGCCGCGGCATGGACATTTCGGAACTTCGCTATCGCGGAGTTCCGCTTGCCTATCTTTCGAAGACCGGCGTAACCGCACCTTCCTATCATGATGCCCGTGAAATGCAGTGGCTCAAGAGCTTCTTTGCCGGAGCCCTGACCACCTGCGGCATCACCAATGCCGGCCCCGATGTGCGGGATGATATCGGCATTTTGAAGGATGTACCCTTCGGCCTGCACGGCGATATTTCCAACACCTGCGCGGACAATGTCTGTACCCGCGAGGAATGGGTGGATGGAGAATACCGCCTGAGCGTATCCGGCCGCATGGAGGAAGGCCGGCTCCACGGCGAGCATTTGCAGCTGCGCCGCACCGTCACCACCAGGCTGGGCGAGAAGAAGCTGTGCATCGAGGATGAATTCACCAACGTGGGTGAAATGGACCAGATGCTCATGTTCTTCTATCACATCAATCTTGGCCATCCCGTTCTGGGCGAGGGTGCACGCTTCGTGGCCCCCAGCAAGCGCATCTGGTGCGAAACCGAGCATGCGAAGGCCGGATTTGACATCTATGATAAATGCACACTGCCCCAGCCGGGCTATCTGGAGCAGCAGTTCTTCCATGAAATGGGCGCTGATGAGGATGGCAACACCATCTGCGCGCTCATCAACGACGAACTGGAGCTGGCAGTGTATCTGAAGTACAATGTGCGCGAGCTTCCCTGTATTGCGCAGTGGAAGGTTCTGAGGGATGCGGAGTATGTGCTGGCCTTTGAGCCGGGCAACTGTCATCCCATCGGCAGAATTGCACAGAAGGAAAAGGGCGGGGAAGAGATCCTCGCGCCCATGCAGAGCCGCTTCTCCCATCTGGAGATTGGCGTTGCAGACGGCCCGGAGGAGATCGCAGCCCTTGAAAACGAAATCGCCAGAAGGAGGTAATTCCCATGGGCAAACCCATCGTTGTATTCGGCAGCTTTGTTGTCGACCTCACCAGCCGTTCTGCAGGTCTCCCGGTGCCGGGACAGACCATCCTGGGTTCTTCCTTTAAGATGGGCCCCGGCGGCAAGGGTTCCAACCAGGCTGTAGCCGCTCACCGCGCCGGCGCAAACGTGACTCTGGTCACCAAGGTTGGCAAGGATGTGTTTGGCAAGGTCGCCCTGGATTTCTACAAGAGCGAGGGCATGAACACCGACTATATCCTCGAGGACGACGTTCGTGAAACCGGCGTTGCTCTGATCCTGGTGGATGAGAATTCCGCGCAGAACGAAATCGTGGTTGTTCCCGCCGCCTGCTCCAACATCACCATGGACGAGGTGGAGAAGTGTCGCTCCCTGATCGAAAACGCAGCCATCGTGCTGTTGCAGCATGAAATCAATTTTGACGCCCAGGAAAAGGTGATCGAGATCGCCCACAATGCCGGCGTCAAGATCGTTCTGAATCCCGCTCCCGCTTGCGAGGTTCCCGCTGAGATCCTGGCAAAGATCGATACCGTTACCCCCAACGAGACTGAGGCGCAGGTGCTCACCGGCGTTGAGGTCAAGACCATCGAGGACGCCCAGAAGGCAGCCAAGGTCTTCCTGGAGAAGGGCGTAAAGAACGTAGTCATCACCATGGGTTCCCTGGGCGCTTTCGCCACCGATGGCGTGAAGAGCGAACTGGTGCCGAGGCTGAACGTGAATGCCATCGATACCACCGGCGCAGGCGACGCCTTCAACGGCGGCTTCGTGATGGCGCTCTCCGAGGGCAAGGACCTGTTCGAGGCCCTGCGCTACGGCAATGCCACCGGCGCACTGTCCGTCACCAAGCTGGGCACCGCTCCTGCAATGCCCATGCGTGCAGAGATTGACGCAATGGTCAAAGAGAACTATAATATCTGAGGAGGAACAGCCATGCAGTATCCTTTGGGCGTAAGGCGCGATGGTTCCTACTATACGCGCATTGAATGGGCAAGCCATACCGAATCCGATCCCACCTTCTGGGTAGCTAACCTGATCCGTGATGACGTTGAACGCAACGGCGGTACCTGGGGCGCCAACACCGAGGGCGGCGCAAACGTCGTGCTCAGCTTCTTCGGCGAGGAGCAGACCATCTCCAAGGTGCGCATCTTCCGCAACGTCGGCCTGGACATCTCCGTGCTGGATGAACTGGCCAAGACCATCGATATCTATGTATCCAACACCGACGAGCCCCGCAAGCTCCGCCGCAAGGAGGATGATATTGAATCCGTCGCATGGGATTTCGTGATGCGCGTTCCTATGGAGAAGGCCGAGGGCTGGCAGGATATCGAACTGCCCGCACCCGTTCAGGCCAAGTATGTGCGCTTCGTACTGGTGGACAACCATAATTGTGAAACCACTCCCGAAACCGCCAAGGGCTGGACCGAGACTTCCGAAATCAAGATATATCCGTAAAGTCGCAAATTTTGCAGCACCGAAAGCGCATCTGCGGCATCTTTGCCCATGATTCAGCGCTGGCAGCCCTTTAAATAGCGCTGCTATTCCTGCGGACTGCCGCCTTGCCTCAAGGGCAAATCTGCTCGCAGCAGCTGCTTTCTCCCAGCAAAATTTGCTCCTGAGTTGAATCCTTATTACATATTCTATTATATTGAAAAGAGGAGATTTATCATGGAAAAGCAGAAGTGGACGCTCGTCAATGCTGAAAACGTAGTTGCTCTGGAATGCGGCGATGTGTATTCTTCCAAGATGCTCACCGGTGACGAAATGGCCGGCTTCCCCGTAATGAACATCAATGAAGGTACCCTGAAGCCCTTCTCCCGCACCGGCGGCGGCGCTCATGAAGAAACCGAAATCTACTACATGGTGGATTGCGGCGAACCCAGCTGGGTTGTTCTGGACGATGAATATGTTCCGGTAAAGAACGGCGACATCATCATCATCCCGCCCCATGTGTTCCACTGGATTGACAACACCAAGTGCGACAAGCCCTTCAAGCTCTTCACCTTCTGGCCCCGCCAGGAGCAGAACGAGGTGTTCTTCATCCGCAAGGAGAAGTGGGGCACTTCCGTGAAGTACGTGGACGACAAGTATACCGAGAAGCGTCTCGAAAAGTAAGAAACCATGAGCAAGAACTGTATTGCAGTATTCGGCGATCTGCTGTATGATTGCTTTATCTGGTCGGACCGTCTGCCCCGGGTAGGGGAGACGGTGACCGGCTATGCCAGCGGCTTTTTTGCCAGCGGCAAGGGCGGCAACCAGGCGGCAACCTGTGCCCGCCTCGGTGCGCAGGTGTACATGCTGGGCAAGGTTGGGGCGGATGAGCGCGGCAAAATCCTGCTGGACACCATGCTGGAAAACAGCGTGAACGTGGACGGCGTGGTGGTCAGCCAGGAGCATCCCACCGGAACGGACTGTGTGCTGGTGGCCAAGGATGGCAAGAATGCCATCGTAGTCGCGCCCAACGCCAATGCCACCGTCACTGCCGAAGAGGTGGAGGGCATGCGTCCCTACTTCGAAAAGGCAGGTTCCGCACTTTTCCAGCTGCAGATCAATTCCGACGCCGTGGAGTGCGCCATGCGCCTGGCCAGGGAATGCGGCTGCAAGGTGGTTCTGAATCCTGCGCCTGCCTGTGAGATTCCGGATAGCATGTTTGCGCTGGCGGATTATGTGACGCCCAACGAGACCGAAGCCGAATTCTTCACCGGCATTCGCTGCGAAGGTATGGATCTGGCTGAGTGGCGTGAAAAGGCTGCCAAGGCCATGCATGACCGCGGCGTGAAGACACTGATCATCACCATGGGCGAGCACGGCGCTTACTACAGCGGTCCGGACGGCGCGTTCATGATGCCCGCGTTCAAGATCAACCCCGTGGATTCCACTGCGGCGGGCGACGCCTTCAACGGCGGCTTTGCTGTGAGCATTGCAGCCGGCAAGGATGTAAAGGAAGCCATGCGCTACGGCAGCGCCTGCGGCGCCATCACCACCATGCGGCGCGGCAGCATGCCCTCCCTGCCCAATGCAGAAGAAGTTGAACAGTTTATAAAAGAACATAAGGAGGTTTGATACCCATGAACATCGCAAGATATTTCGATTCCGCAGTCCTCAAGCCCGACATGACGCCCGAACAGGTCGAGGCCGCCATCAAGGAGAGCATCGCTTTCGATTCCTACAGCGTCTGCGTACGCGGCTGTGACATCGATCTGGCTCTGAAGCTTACCGAAGGCACCAACACCTGCGTTTCCTGCGTTCTGGACTTCCCCTACGGCTACAGCGGTATTGAGACCAAGCGCGCAGCTGCTGCCGATTACGCAGCCAAGGGCGTTAAGGATATCGACATGGTCATGAACTACGGCGCAGCCCGCGGCGGCGCATGGGATGTTGTCGAAGCCGAAATCAAGGCAGTTGTCGAAGAGGCTCACAAGAAGGGCGTCATCGTCAAGGTTATCTTTGAAACCAGCCAGCTGACCGTCGAGCAGATCTGCAAGGGCACCGAGGTTTGTATTGCTGCCGGCGCAGACTTCGTAAAGACCTCCACCGGCTTCAACGGCGGCGGCGCAACCGTCGAGGCAGTCAAGGCCATGCTGGACACCGCAAAGGGCCGCATCAAGGTCAAGCCCTCCGGCGGCATCCGCAACTACGAGACCGCTAAGATGTATGTGGATATGGGCGTCGATCGCCTGGGCATCGGCTTCACCAGCTGCAAGACCATCTGCGAAGGCGGCACCTCCACCGAGGCTTACTAAGCAAAGCAAAAAGCACTGCGAATGCAGTGCTTTTTTTGTGCCTCAGAGAGGCATGGCCTTGAACAGTTCGTTCAGGCTGCCGATGGGATCGGTGACGGGGAAGTATTCCAGGCCGATGGCCTTGTCATATCCCAGCCGCTTGAGGGCGGCGAATACGCTGGGGTAGTGGATTTCGTTCTCCAGCGTCAGCTCATGGCGGCCGGGGTTGCCTGCCGCATGAATGTGGCCGATGAGCTCCGCTCCGGCAGCGATGTTGGCGATCAGGTTGCCCTCGGTGATCTGCTGATGGTAGACGTCGAACAGCAGGCGCACGTTGGGGCTGTTCACCTCGCGTACGATCTCATAGCCTTCGGCAGAGGTGGTCAGGTAGTAACCGAGATGGTTCACCAGCACATTCAGCGGCTCGATGGTGAGCACGATGCCCGCCTCCTCCAGCAGGGGAGCGCAGGCCTTTAACCCTTCCACAATGGAAGCGTGCTGCGCTTCGCGGGGCGCGCCGGTATCGTTGCCCAGCTGGGAAATCAGCGTGGGGCAGCCCAGGCGCCTGGCCACCTCGATGGACTTCTTCAGCCCTTCGATGTATTCCCCGCGGCGCTCCGGTTCGGTGAGCGGGATGAAATAAGTGCACAGGGCGGCTGGTTTTAAGCCGGTTGCTTTCTGAGCAGCTTCGATGGCGTCCACATCCTGGTCCCACCAGCTCCAGAATTCATAGTGGGTCGCGCCGGTTTTCTGGATGCTGGGAAGGGCTTCATGCACCGGCTTGTCGCCGAATACGGCGGGAATACATACGGAATAAACCATTTTTCAACCTCCTGAGGGGGTTTTTCTTTATTATACGGAAAAGGGGAGGAGAGTTCAAGGCTTTGTGTAGGATTCCATCATGCGATCCGTGAAGTAATCGCACAGGAAGGAATAGAAATCCTCTATGATGCGGGAGTCGATGCGGTTTTTCTGCAAGCGGATGACGATGCTTCTGCGGCACACAGGATCCTCGATGTCCAGCAGGCGCATGCCCTTGCTGTTCAGCCGTCCCCAGGTAAAGGCGGGCCAGAAGCCTACGCCCATGTGGGCGGCGATCATGTTGCGCACGGTGTCCGGGCTGTCGCTTTCAAAGGCGATGTGGGGATGAAAGCCTGCATCCGCGCAAAAGCGGTCGCAGGCATGGCGGAATTGCTTGCCTGAAACCAGGCTGATGAATTTGGCCTCGCGGAAGTCCCGCAGGCGCACACGGCTCAGGTTTGCAAACCGGGGCGCATCCGGAACCGCCAGGTAGATCTTCTCGTTCAGGCTGAAGCAATCCTCCTGGGCAGGTACGCCGGCCATGCGGCCCTCTATGCTCACATCAAACAGGTTCGCATCCTCACCCAGCATGAACTGGAAGTTTACCTTCTCGTGGGTGCGCCGGTATTCGATAATGGCCTCTGAAACGGTCAGCGATGCGGCGGTTACGTGCAGGCGTATGGTGGTCTGCTCCGGGTCTGCCATTTCGCGAATTTGCTCGGGAAGCGCGTCCAAACGCTGCATGATCGGAACCAGTTTATCGCGCAGGAATTTGCCGTGCTCGGTGAGCTCGATGTTCCTGCCCCGGGCTGCAAACAGCTTTACGCCCAATTCATTTTCCAAACGTTTGATGGATTGGGAGAGCGATGGCTGGGCGATATGTAATTTTTCTGCGCTCTGTGTTATGTGTTGGGTATGCGCAACCTCCAGAAAATAACGCAGCTGTAACAGTTCCATGCAAACCTCCGAACGATAGGTTATATACTATGATTATGATCAATATTTGATATTATACATTTATGATAATTATGATACAATGGATTCGCAACGAAAGCAAGGGGGAAATCCAAAAATGACTGAACTTTTTGAATCCGTTATGCTGATCTGCTTCGGCCTGTCCTGGCCGATGTCCGTGGTAAAGAACATCAAGGCCCATACGGCAAAATCCATGAGCCTGCCCTTCATCCTGCTCATCATCACCGGCTATATTGCGGGCATCACTGCGAAGATCTGTTCTCATAATTATAGCTACGTACTGGCAATCTATGTGATCAATCTGGTCTTTGTTTCTGCGAATCTGGTGGTCTACTTCATCAACCGCAACTACGATCACCACCACAACATTCAGCCGCAGCACACTTGAAGGAGGAGTGCATATGAATACTGCCGTACTCGATCAGAAGGAAATTTACCATGAGGTCAACAGTGTGACGGGCAGCGTCAATTCCGTGATCTTCGGCACGGAAAGCCTGTCTGAGCTGCCGGTGGCGGAGCTGGTGCAGGACTTCGGCCTGAATATCTCCGTGTGCAACCGCAGCGTGGAGGAGGCTGTGCTGGCGGACGCCTTCGATCTGCTGGACGAATGCGTGTATGAACTCAATCCCCGCAAGGTTTTCCTGAACTTCGGCGAAACGGACCTTCAGCGCGAGGGCTTTGACCGGGATGCTTTCCTGGCGGATTACAGGAGGCTTGTGAACGCCATTGAATCCAAATGCGGATGCCGCGTGTTCGTGGTTTCCGTTCTTTCAGAGGAGGAGGGCGCGCGGGAACTGAATGCGGGCCTGAAGAAGCTCTGCAAGGATACCGCTGCGAGCTTCGTGGACGCAGGCGATATCTTCGCCCATGAAAAACCCAGGCTGCGCCTGTTCAGTGAACTGATGCACTACATGCGCGAAGGAAGAATGAGTTTCACGGAAGCAATGCACTTCTGCGATGCATAATTCGAAAGGGAAGAACGATCCATTTCCGGATCGTTCTTCCCTTTTTCGTCTGGGGTTTTGTGAAAGTCGTTGTATGGAATGGTGAAAAATGCACAAATTTCGCGAAATCATTTGCATCTCTTGACAGGCTTGTGATTCGTATGTTATAATATGGACAGATGGTTTGGAAAACGTTTTCCAAACGCTTGTGCGCCGCCTAGGGCGCTGTTTGTGCTTTGCGCTTCCGGGTAGAGGAAGCGTTAATATTGAAGCAAAAACAAGGAGGTAACCCCAATGAAGCGTATTCTGTCTCTGGTTATCGCAATGCTCATGCTGTTCGCAGTTTGCGCATCCGCCGAAGGCTACACCATCGGCTACAGCCTCAAGACCATCACCAACGACGACTTCCAGCTGGCCCTGCACAACGCAGTGAAGGATGCTGTTGAAGCATCCGGCAACACCTTCGTTGCAGCCATCGCTGAAACCCAGACCGGCGTTGCCACCCAGGTTACTCAGATCGAAGACCTGATCAACTCCGGCGTGGACGCTCTGATCCTGAACCCCATGGATTCCAACGCCTGCATCACCGTTATGGAGAAGGCCAAGGAAGCCGGCATCCCGGTTGTTCTGGTTGACCAGGGCATCGAGGCAGGCCACGAGGATCTGTATGTTTCCTTCATCTCCACCGATAACTTCGCAGCTGCTAAGGTTGCCGGCGAATACATGGCCGAGCAGCTGGGCGGCGAAGGCAAGGTCATCATCGTTCGCGGCGCCAACGGCTCTGCTGCAGGCGACGACCGTGCAGACGGCTTCAAGGCTGGTATCGAAGGCACCGGCCTGGTTCTGGCAAACGAACAGCCCGGCGACTGGACCGTTGACGTAGCCATGCAGGCCACCGAAAACATGCTCCAGGCTGACGCTGACATCTCCGGCATCTTCTGCTGCTCCGACAACATGATCGCCGGCATCCTGCAGGCTCTGGACAACAACGATATCGATGTTGCCGACCTGTGCTTCATCTCCTTCGACGGCGCCAAGTCCGGTGTTGACTTCATCAAGGACGGCAAGCTGACCGGCTCCATGGCTCAGTTCCCCTCCAAGATCGGCGCAACCGCAGTTGAAGTTCTGCTGAGCGTTCTCAACGGCGAAAAGACCGCTGCTGACTACGAGAAGTTCATCGACGCCGGCACCGCAGTTTACAACGCTGGCGATCTGGAAGGCGCATACAGCACCGCTTTCTAATTCAAAGTTAGTCCAATTGTGCCCGGGCGGGACCTTCCTGCCCGGGCACGGTTCAGTAAGGAAAGATTGTTTTAAACCCTCTCCATCATTCCCGAAAGCGAGGGAACGCAAGTGCAGTTTCTGAATAAATACAAAAAAACGCTGATTACGGCGGTGCTGGGCGTGGCC